>DAIDJT010000005.1 GCA_027451265.1 Bacteroidales bacterium
CAGGGAAAGATTTTCAACAATTGTATGCGCGTCTAAGAGAAATTAGGATTAGATATATGTTTGAATTAATAGAATTACTAAAAAAATCATGAGGCTTCAACATTGTAAGTTTTGATCTTATAAATTTAATGTTATTTTTGTTTTCCCCTTCATGCCTGACACGGAGGGAAGACAGCTTCATGATCCGTTTAACCTTAACCTGACACTATGACTACCAGAAGAGATTTTCTTAGGAAATCAGCCTTTGTAATGGCTGCAGTGCCGCTGATTAACAGCGAATTGATTGCATCACCCGGGACATCGAAGAAGACCGGTCTTGCTTTGTATACCATCCGTGATGCAATGGGCAAGGACCCCTCTGCGGCTATTGCCATGGCGGCTAAGACAGGATATGACTGGGTTGAAGCTGCCAGCCACAGTGACGGCAAGTTTTATGGCATGAAGCCCAGGGATTTCGGCAGGCTGGTCAAAAAGAACGGTATGGTACCCTTAAGCTCTCACAGCGGGCTTAAGCCGGATAATTACGAGCAGATGATAGATGAGGCGGCAGAGGCGGGAATGAAGTATATAATCCTGCCCTCCCTTCCAGGTGACTGGAGCGGCTCAATTGACGGTTACCAGCGCGCAGCAGATTTCTTTAACAAGGCAGGGGAGAGGAGTCGAAAGGCAGGCATCAGGTTCGGATTCCACAATCACCAGGTGGAGTTCAGAGAAATCAATGGCCGGGTGCCATATGACGTACTCCTTGAACTGAGTGACCCGAAGCTTGTGATTTTTGAACTTGACCTGGCATGGATAACAGCTGCGGGCAAGAACCCGGTGGACTATTTCAGGAAATATCCCGGCCGTTTCGAGGTCTGGCACTTGAAAGACCTCACACCCGAAAAACAGGATGCCACGCTGGGAGAGGGTATCATCGATTTCAAGCCGATTCTTGCCGAAACGCGCACCTCAGGCATGAAGTACTGGTTCCTCGAACAGGATTTTTGCCGCACACATACCCCCGAGGAGAGCATCAGGATAAGCAGGGATTATTACCTTGGACTTCTGAAGAAATAAGCAACCGGAATCCTTTTCCGGAATATCTGAACAAAAGCCCCCCGTGATTGCTTCCGGGGGGCTTCATTTTTTTATGTCACAGATTTACCTGCACTGACCCGTGCCCCGAAGAATATACCACTGCCTCAAGGAACTTCATTCCCCTGACACCTTCATGTATCCCCGGGTAGTCAGGATGGTCAGAGGTTTTGCGTCCTTCATTCAGGGCAATGATCTGCATTGCGAAATTTCTGTAAATATTGGCAAAAGCCTCTATGAAACCCTCAGGGTGCCCTGCCGGCAGCCTGGTATTCATGGGTGCCGCCTTTCCCATCCCCGGGAAGGAGGTTCCGGTACGAATAATCTGCACCGGAGCATCGGACCACATCAATGTAAGGGAATTGGGCTCCATCTGCCGCCATATCAGTCCACCCTTTTCACCGTAGACCCTTATTGAAAGGTTGTTTTCCTCGCCTGTGGCAACCTGGCTTGCATGGAGGGAGGCGCTGATGTCATTCCCGAAGGTAAGGGAGACTGTACCATCATCATCAAGGACTCTTCCGGGAACAGTCGAATTAAGCCGTGCTGTGAGCGACAGGGCTTCTTCCCCGGTAACATATTCTGCCAGGTTAAAAGCATGTGTCCCTATATCTGCCATTGCACCCGCAATGCCTGCCATGGCAGGGTCTGATCTCCAGACCGCCTGCCTGTTCCCTGTCAGTTCCAGGGGCGAGGAAAGCCATCCCTGCAGGTACTCCGCGATCACCTTCCTGACCTTCCCGAGTTCTCCGCCCAGCACCATTTCCCTCGCTTTTTTAACCATCGGGTAACCCGTGTAGTTATGTGTCAGGCAGAACAGTTTCCCGGTCCGTTCAATTGTCTCATGCAGGTCAAGCGCTTCAGTCACGCTAATACACAGCGGCTTGTCACATACCACATGAAATCCGGCCTCCAGGGCCATTTTGGCTGGGCCGTAGTGAAGGTGGTTAGGGGTAACAACACTGATGAAGTGAGGCCTGACATCCGGGGGAAGTACCTTCTCGCGGCTGATCATCTCCTGCCAGGTGTCATAGACACGCGAGTCCGGAAGGCCTTCCTGTGATCCTGTCAGACGGGAGATACCAGGATTGCTGCTGAAAGCTCCGGAAACAAGTTCACATAAGCCATCGAGGCGTGCGGCCATGCGATGTACGGGCCCGATGAGAGAACCTTCACCTCCGCCTATCATTCCCATTCTAATTCTCATTTTCCGGATCCTCCGCGTCAGTATTTATCCCCGTGGTAAGAATGCCGTTTGAGGAGCAGAACTGCTCCACAGCTTCCATCAGCCGGAATGAGTTCTCCCTGTAATAGGTTCCCAGCCGCAGTGCTATAACTTTCTCAGTCTTCAGTCTGAATGTTATTTTGAGCTGGCTGAACCCGATCTCCCTGAGATCCGATGACCTGATTATCATTGAAGGGGCATATGCCCTGTCTTTTAAAACGATTGTGTCACCTGAGACAGTCACGTACCTTTCAGTCAGACCAAGGCCTGTTGCCAGCAGCCAGATGCCGAAAAGACCGATGAACGCTATGGCAGCCACGCTGTTAAGGTTCAAATGACCCGAGCCAGCCATAACAATCAAGGTTATTATGGCTGCAGCAATGCATACCACACCAAAGACGGCTTTCAGAACCATGGTTATCCGGTCATGCTCACCGGGGTCGAGGCTGAATCTCAGGGTTTCCATTTTTTTGTGCAAAATAGTGTTTTTTGATTACAAATGTCACAGGAGGCATGCCTCAATAATAAAGGGAAGAAAAAGCTTCATCCGGAAGATTATTGAGGAGAAATTTCTATTTTTATCGATCCATTGAAGAACTTAACCTGAAATGATATGAAAGAGGAGAAAAGAAAAATCACCAGACGGTCATTTGTAGGCACAACAGGCGCCGCAATAGCCGGACTAACAATCCTTCCGAGCAATGTTGTCAGCGGCCTCGGTCACCGTGCCCCCAGCGATAAGCTTAACATCGCCGGGATAGGCATCGGGGGAGTTGGCGCCACCAACATCCGGAATGTTGCGTCTTCAGAAAACATTGTTGCACTCTGTGATGTTGACTGGGGATATTCAAAGAGGATTTTTGATGCCTATCCGGCTGCAAAGAAATTCTGGGATTTCAGAAAGATGTATGATGAGATGGGCAAGTCAATTGATGCCGTCATCATTGCAACGGCAGACCATACCCATGCCCTGACGGCTGCCCAGGCAATAACAATGGGTAAGCATGTATACGTGCAGAAGCCACTGACACACAGCGTTTATGAATCGAGGCTTCTCACAAAGCTGGCCGCGAAACACAAAGTTGCCACTTCGATGGGCAATCAGGGTTCATCAGGTGAGGGTGTAAACCTGATTATGGAATGGATACAGAACGGCGAGATTGGTGAAGTCAGGAAGGTGGAGACCTTCACCAACAGGCCCATATGGCCGCAGGGTCTCAACCGTCCGGAGAAAGGCGAATGGGTTCCTGAAACACTGAACTGGGATCTTTTCATCGGGCCGGCACCGATGCGTCCGTACCACAGCATCTATACCCCGTGGAACTGGAGGGGATGGTGGGACTTCGGCACAGGAGCCCTGGGTGATATGGCATGCCACATCCTTCATCCGGTTTTCAAGGGGCTGAAGCTTAAGTACCCGACAAAAGCAGAGGGCAATTCAACACTTCTTCTGACAGACTGTGCCCCTAATGCACAGTCGGTCAAGCTGGTATTCCCCGAAAGACCCGCTCCAAAAGGTTCAAAGATCAAGTATCCCGAAGTTGAAGTCACATGGACTGACGGCGGTATCCTCCCGATGAAACCGAAAGGCTGGCCTGACGGCAAAGCATATGACGGCGACGGCGGATGCATCTTCCACGGTTCAAAGGATATACTTATATGCGGATGCTACGGCCGCGACCCATGGCTGCTGTCAGGACGGGTCCCCAACTCTCCGAAGACAGAGCGCCGCGTGACAACAAGCCACGAAATGGACTGGGTACGCGCTTCCAAGGAATCACCCGAGTCAAGAGTCATGACCAAGTCTGACTTCTCAGAAGCCGGACCGTTCAATGAAATGGTGGTTATGGGCGTGCTTGCAGTAAGGCTTCAGGGGCTCAACAAAACACTCGAGTGGAACGGTGAGAAGATGGAATTCACCAATATCAGGGATGAAGAAACCATTCAGATATGTACTGAAAATCACTTCAACATCACTGACGGTCACCCGACATTCGACAGCAAGTACACTGATCCGATAAATGCGAAGCAGTTTGCAGCCGAAATGATCAGGCACAACTATCGTTCAGGCTGGTCACTTCCGGAAATGCCTGCATAATGTCAAACAACCAGAAATAAATCAAATCATCAAACTATGAAACTGTTAAAAACAATGTTTGTCCTTCTCCTTGCTGCCACTTTTGTCTCCTGCGGATCAGGAAAGGAGAAGAAGAATGCCGAAAAGAAATCGACTGAAGCCGAAGTATGGACGTTCCTCTTTGACGGATCGGGCACACAGGGCTGGCGCAACTACAACAAGCCAACCTTTCCCGCACAGGGATGGGAGATTGTTGACGGTACACTGCATTGCATCGGATCCGGAAGGGGTGAAGCCGGTGGTGGCGGTGGCGACATAATCTATGACAAGAAGTTCTCGAATTTCCACCTGAAGCTTGAATGGAAAATTTCCGAGGGCGGCAACAGCGGTATCTTCTACCTCGCACAGGAAGGTCCGGAGTGGGATTATATATACAAGACCGCTCCCGAGATGCAGGTACTGGACAACGAAAAACACCCCGATGCACAGGCAGGCAAAGACGGAAACCGCCAGGCAGGTTCACTCTATGACCTGATACCTGCAAAACCGCAGAATGCCAAGCCGGCAGGCGAATGGAACACTGCTGAAATAAAAGTGTACAAGGGATCAGTCTGGCACATACAGAACGGCGTGACAGTCCTTGAGTACCATCTCTGGACACCCGAGTGGAACACACTTGTTGCAGGCAGCAAATTCCCTGCCCTGAACCCGAACTGGGCAAACGTTGCAACCGAGGGCTACATAGGCCTTCAGGATCACGGCGATGATGTCTGGTATCGTAATATCCAGATCAGGGAATTGTAATTGTAATCCGGGGCAGATATTCTGCATAAATAGCATAGCGGCAGGTCTCAGACCTGCCGCTGCCTTTTTATTGGGCAGGATTCCCTTTCAATCCGATTTCCTCTGCCACCTCCCGCATACCCATTATTGTATCCGAGATCAGGTCATTGAGTTCAGCACCCAGCATGGCCGCACGCTTTTCAATGACGCTTCGGTCAACGCCTGCAGCAAATCGTTTGTCTGTCCATTTCTTGCGTACTGACCTGGCCTCCATGTCAAGAACGCTCCGTGAAGGCCTGACCAGCGCGCTGGTAGTCACCAGCCCGGTCAGTTCATCAATGGCAAAGAGTGTTTTTTCAAGGAGCGACTGAGGCTCTGTATCAGAACAAATGCCGTACCCGTGGCTGATGACTGCCCTTACATACTCCCCGGGCCATCCCTCTTCCTTTAATATTTTCTCAGTCATGGTGCAGTGCTGATCAGGATACATCTCGTAATCAAGATCATGAATCAGCCCGATAATTCCCCACTTCTCCTCATCCTCACCGTGTTTGCGGGCTATGTACCTCATCACCGCCTCCACGGAAAGGGCGTGTTTGAAGAGACTTTCTGACGTGTTGTACCTCCTGAACAGCTCAAGAGCTTCTTCCCTGGTGGGTATTGTGCCTGTCATATGCCTGAAAGGGATAAATCCGACTGAATTATTGCAATTACTCTTATGGTCACTGTCTGACTGCCTTCATTGAAAAGCTCCTGCCCCTGCAGGTGACCCGTAGGGTATAGACACCCGCGCCCAGGTAACGGCCGTTGAACGGAATCCTGTTCCTGCCCGGTGAGAGTTCAGCTTCTGACCGCATGACAATTCTGCCTGACGTGTCAATAAGTTCAAAAGCGGCAGTTTCACTGCCATCAAAATCAATGTCAAGAAAGAAGCTATCCCTGAACGGATTGGGATGAAGTACCGCCTGCTCCACAGTGATTTCCGGTCCTGTGCCGGTAATGACAAACGATACAGATGCAGTATCATTGTCTGCATAATTGTCTTCAGGAAGGCGGCTTAAAACATCGATACGGTAGGGAACATCCTTCAGCAGGCTGCATTTATGCGTGAATGCAACATCAATGGTATCACCGGGATCAATCTTCCTGTAAAAGGTCTCAGTAACCATTTCCCCTTCGTTGACCCGGTAAGCCAGGGGAAAGCTGGTAAGGGCCGAACGACCCAGGTTGATAACTCTTCCTCTTACCGTAACGTCTGAAAGAAGGGTCCCGGCAGTAGGAGCAAAGACGGAATCGAGGTGCAGGTCAGCCTCGAGAAAAGATATGTCAGGGAATGTCACCTGGTCAAGCCAGGCTCCGTCAAGACCTCCGGAGAGGGATACGTCCTTTGAGTATATCCACTCGAGCAGATGAACTCCGGGCTTCAGCACTTTTTTCCTCTGGGCCCATGGTGTGTCACCCGAGATCTGCATGTCAGTAACGCTGTCTACCCTGAAGGTGAGCTTGTCATAGGTGGGCTCCGAAGAGACCCTTATATAGAAAGAAATAGTGTCTGCGATGGGATTGTTTACGTAGATTGCAAGTACTGATTCCGATTTGTCAGGTATCAGGGCTGATCTTGCTGAATTGACGTTCTCAAATGAGGCAGATGAGGTGATGATCCATGGATAGGTGCCGTTCAGTATCCAGGGAAACACATCGAACCTGTTGAACTCCCAGGTTTCCCGTGTCTTTCCGGTGCTGACTGACCACCTCCCATGAGCTTCATACAATCCGCATGTGAAGATTACGTCATAGGGGATCACTCTTCCGGAGCCGGCCAACGGTGAAATCCCGGCCTCAAACCAGATATCCTTCTCCTGGCCCGGCCTGACGGTGTCGGTGTCCAGTTCCGGAATAGGCACGGAAAGCCACTGACCAACGGGGGTGACCTTCACCGTCCCGGTGGCAGCCGCGGATCCTTCGTTCTTAATCCTGACTTTCAGATGCAGTTTTTCTCCGGGATCAGGAAGGAAATTGGAATTTCCCAGCGAGGAATCGTCATGAATGGCAGAAATAATCTTAAGCCTGGGAGCATGAAGGGTCATGTCAATCCCGAACTTGTATTCGTCTCCGCTGTCCTTCAGGCTGAGAAGAAGGGCGGCAAGTTCGCCGTCCTCGACCCCGTCTGAGACCCTGAAGATAAATTTGCCCGTGATTGTGCGGGTTTCGCCAGGAAGAAGGACTCCGATGGTTGCCGTATCGGCTTCAACGGTGATCATGCCTGATGATACGGTCAGATGCGATGTCAGCTTTGAGGTACGCGTCTTTCCGATATTTTTCACGATGACTTTAAGGTTCACCTGTTCCCCGTAATCGGGTATGCCGTTGCCGTTGCCGCCAGCGTCATCAAATGTAATATTGCCGATGGTGATGAAAGGCTTTGTGACATCGCCAAAATGTATGGTTTTCCTATACGGCAGCATATTCTGCCCGGTGACCACCAGGAGGCATGAATCTTTTACACCAGCCGGTATTGCCAGTGAAATATTCCCGGAAGGGCTTACAAACTTCGCATCCCACAGAGTATCGAAATCAGAGAGGGCTGCATAGGCAAACGGTTCTGCAAAGAAAGCCAGTGACTCAAGCTGCAACGGAACCTTTTCGGGAACCGCAATCTTAAAGGTGTCAGGTCTCCCTATCAGCGGGGAAAGTGACGGATCACCAAGCAAAATGTATGTTTCCCAGTAATACTTTTTACGGGGACTGGTGCTGGCAGAGACCGACATGTTACCTGAAAAATTGATCTGGCCCATTGTGTAATACCATTCTCCGGGAGGTTCACCGTGGGTATGGAACAGCCTGTCAAAGGCGCCGGGCCCGGTGTTCTCAAATGTCACATTTTGTCCGGGAGTTCCCGGTCCCACTGACCAGAAGAAATCGTCGCTCCAGTATGAGTCATTGGTGCATCCGATAAAACCTATGGCACCTTTGCCGGGTGTGGCAACCATGGCAGTACCGAAGCATGCCGCCACGTTTATCTGTGCCGTGCGGCAGGCATTTGCTATTATGAGCGGGTATTCGTTCTCGTTTGTGAACTCGTTCATCATCGAAGTCCTGAAAGCCGGATCACTGAACCCGGCAGCCTCACCGTGGCCTGTATAATTCAGTATGCTCAGACCCTTGTTGAATACTGTTTTCAGTGAGTCATCCTTCTGCGGGGCTTCGGGATAGAGCCATCTGATGGCCTTCAGTGATGTATCCGGTTTCAGGTATGTGTTGTAAATGTACGAGACCTGGCCATTCATATACAGCTCGAATCCGGGTGCATTGCCTGCGGTGGCCAGGGCCCCGGCCCATGCATCGTTCCCCGGTCCATAACTGTGTGTCTCGTAATCAATTATCTTTTTTACCATCCCTTTCAACTGGGTGGTATCAGAAGCCGGAAGCCGTCCTATAAACAACTCGGGGATATAATCACCATGACCATCAAACTCGCCATAATAAAGGTCTGATACGTTGGTTGTGCCGCGTGAAGTGGGAATTATTGCCTGGTCGCCAGCAATCAGGAGGTAATGAACCGGAATTCCCTTATCACGGAGCCCGAAGTAGACGTCAGATATTCTTTTCTTCAGGTCCTTGTAAACCGTGTCGGCCGGCCCGGCGTTCCTGTAAATAACCGTTGTTTTTATTCCCTTGAGCGTCTTCCATCTGACCAGAGGTTCAAGATGTTTCCTGAAGACAGAGTCGGAAACTATTATCATGTGCACCGGCCGGTCAGTATAACCGGTAATATAGGAATCCGAAGCATATCCGCCCTTGTTGAACGTATCGGAAGTGTCCACTTCTCCCTTTGTTGCCTCCGGTTTGAATCCTATTTCCACATTCATGGTTGTAATGAGGTCGACGTATTTGCCCTCCGGATTGTAGAATGCCGGGAAGACAGCAACGTTTGCCAGGCGGCGACCCCTGTAGATGCCTTCGTGAGTCACCTTCACAGTATCATGGGCCAGTATGTTCCTGCTCCCGTAAGCCTTTCGGTCCTTGACGGTGATTCTGTTATCTTGCGACTGGTTCTTGGTCCTTGCCGGCTGAGCCGGGAAAAGTTCGGCATCCGGCACTCCCTGATCGGCAAACCGGATCCGCCTTGAGGCCACTCCGGAGATGGAAACAACCACTTCCATCCCGTCCGGCACTTCTACCAGCCGGCTCCAAACCGGCAGCTCAGGTTGCCCTGTTTCCTGTGTCTGATGGTGCCCTGGAAGAAAGATTTTCAGGTACCTGCCTGACGGGTCTGTGATGGTCTGGAATTTCGTTTCACCGGAATGGTAGATGAAGTCGGCAGGTTTACCCGACACTACTCCGCCGGGTCTGTCGCCGGTTGTTCTTCCGGCATAAACCTGGGAATCAGCATCGGGCAGGTTTAGCAGCATCATTACAGCCGCCAGAACTGCAATTGCCCTCTGGTTTACCCTCATAACCTGAATATGCGAAGCCAATATAACTAAAAATTACCTCAATTTATATGCCGGAAGCAGATTCAGCCGTTATATGAATTGAATTAGTATATTTAACCATAAATTCAGGGAAATTGTTCAGGGAATGAAGAAGGGCCTCCAGCTTTTAGTTTTCATTCTATTATCCTCATTATCAGTATTTTCGCAGATCAATAGGTATGGTACCCCGTTGATCAGCCAGTTTGATGCTGCCAATACTCCGGGTGAACTCCGCAACCTTTGCATAACCATGGACAGCCGTGGAGTGATGTACTTCGGTAATGAAGCGGGAGGAATTGTCACCTATGACGGCAGCAGGTGGGGCAAGATTGCCACTCCGGGAACCGGGGCGGTCACCACTCTTGTCACCGATGCCAGGGGACTGGTTTATGCCGGAGGGAGAACCGGGTTCGGTCTGCTTGAACCTGACGGGAGCGGCAGGCTTACATACAAATCACTGGCTGACCGTATAGCCGTCAGAAGCGCTTCAGAAGCTCCTGCAGCCATAACATCGTCAGCAGCTGACAGCAACAACGTCTTCCTCAGTGACGGGATGCGACTTTATATAATTGGCCATGGAGGCGATTCGGTTATAGTATCTGACCTTGAAAAGAATTACGGCCTGCGCAATGTGTCTGCACTGCTGATATTTGACAACCGGCTGATAATTGCAGATGACAGGGAGGGACTGTACGACTACAATGGTGGAGAAGCCAGGCGCCTGCCGGGAGGAGAAAAGACGGCTCCGGCCAGCTTTGTCAGGCTCCTTCCATATGACAGGGAAAACCTGCTCATTGGCGATGCGCAGAGAGACCTTAGACTGTTTAATATCAGAACCGGCACCTTGCGCAGTCTCAAGGCAGGAGGGGAAGGAAAAACTGCACCCGGGAGAGGTTTGCTCGCTGATATTGCCCTGCTTCCCGGAAACCAGATAGCTGCCGGATTTACAGACAGGGGCGGGGTTTATATCTTCAGCCATGAAGGGAAACTTCTCCAGCAGATCTCCGACAGGACCGGATCAGTGACTGAGTCATCAGTAACGGCGATGTACTGTCATTACACATCGAATTCCCAGCTCTGGTTTTGCACAATAGGCTTCATAAACAGGGCATATGTCTCAATGCCGGCTTCCGGATTTACCTCAGCTTCAGGGATAACCTCCGTTATCGGCCAGATGGCAGATTTTAACGGAGATGTCTGGGCCGGGGCTGAGGACGGCCTTCATGCAAGCTACACTGATCCTGACGGCATAAGGCGGTTCAAAACAGCAGGCAGCCAGGGGGTCAGTGTGAATGCCCTTTCAGTAGCGAAAATGCCTGGAGGTAATGTACTGCTGGCAGCAACTGATAACGGTTTGTTGCAGGTTAACGGGGATGATGACACGGAGAAGTTCCTGCCGGGGTTACATCTCACCGCATTCTGCCTTCAAAGACAGGACAACAGTGTGTTGGTGTCAGGATCACATGACGGGATAATCAGAATCCTGTTTCATGACGGTTACGAATGGATGGTAAGACAGACCTTCCGCAGCGGTGTAAAAGGCAGGATAACGGATATTGAACAGTCGGCCACGGGTGAATGGTGGATAGTAACCTCGGACCCTTCATCACTGGTACGCATGCATTGTGAAGCCAGTGATACCACATTCATCATCTACAGCAAGGAAAAGGGTGTGACGTCTGACACGGTAAACAGCCTCGCCGTAATAAATGATAATCTATATCTGTGCTCAGGCAGAGGAATTTTTATCTACAGCAGGCAGGATGATGCCTTTCTGAGGGATCATGACCTGACCGGGACAACCTTTGATGAAGCCAACATCAGGTCACTGACAGCTACACCGGAAGGGGAGATTGTCGTTTCCGGCCATGACTCGCGCAATTTCGATGCTATAGTCACCGCCACCCGCCAGGGACATGTGGTTTTTCGACGCCAGTTTGATTTCCTGCCTGACCTGGCATCCACGGGAGTCTCTTTTGCTGACGGGAGCATCTGGCTCGCCAGGGGTAACAACCTTTTCGTGCTTGACAAGTCGAAACTGGGTTTCAGGTACGGTGATTTCAGTACCCTGTTTACCAGGATCATTGCAGGAAGGGGTAAAATTCTGATGGATGGCTCCTTTTACACAATTTCGGCTGAGGGTGACAGGATACCCTCTGCCACCCAGCCCGGCACACCTGAGGTCACTCTTAACCATCACGACAACTCCATTACTTTTGCCTGGACCACAACCTCGTATGTTGATGAAGAGAAGACTGAGTACAGGCAACGGCTTGAAGGTTTTGATGATGAATGGTCACCCTGGGAAAAGCGAAACTACAGGGATTACACAAACCTGCCCTCCGGCGATTACCGGTTCGTCGTCAGGGCCAGGACTATAACAGGGTTGGAGGGAGAGGATCTTTCCTACGTCTTTTCCGTAAGGAAGCCCTGGTATACATCACTGGTTGCCAAACTTTTCTATTCCGCAACAGGGGGCTGGCTCCTGTTTCTCCTTCTCAGGTATTTTGCCAGGAGGCTGCGCATAAGGAACAGGAAGCTTGACAGCCTGCTCAGGCAGAGAAATGAAGCTACAGCCAGGGGCCGGAATGAGATTGAAGGACTTGAGAAATACGCCGGAACAGTTCAACAGGCATTACTGCCCTCCGAAAAAAGGCTTGCGGAAGCCATTCCCAATAGCTTCCTGCTGAACAGACCGAAAGGACCTGTCACCGGAGACTTCTTCTGGATGTCAAACCGCAACCAGAGGGCAGTCATTGCCGTGGGAGACAGCACAGGTCACGGGGTGCCTTCTGCACTCCGGACAGTAATGGCTCTCTGTTTTCTTGATGATATAGCTGACAAGGCAGTGACAATAACCACCTCAGAGATTCTCAGGGAGTTCCGGAGCAGGCTGGCAGAGACAGTTGCTTCTCTTCCCGCAGGTGACATTCAGCAGGAGGGGATTGACATTTCCCTCCTTACGGTTGACAGGGCCAGAAACATGGTGGAGTATTCGGGTGCCGCCATGCAGTGTCTGAGGGTCAGGGAAATGAATGACCAGGAAAAAGCAAGATGGGACAACGGCGAGTTCAAACCCAATGAAGGCACGCAGGTCAGCGGCAAATATCTGCTTGAGACCGTTTACGGTGACCGTGTACCCCTCGGAATGCATCTTGACAGTGACCATGCCTTTACCCAGCATACCTGGAAGCTGGAGAAGGACTCATCATACTATCTCTTTACAGACGGCTATCCTGACCAGTTCAACGGAGCTACCGGCAAGAAATTCCTCCGGAAGAACCTGAGGAAGCTTATCCTTGACATCCAGAACTACCCTATGAGCAAGCAGAAGGCGATCCTTGAGGAGCGCCTGGGGAGCTGGATGGGAAAGGCACCGCAGACAGATGATATCCTGGTTGCAGGAATAAGGATCGAATGATTCCTTAAATGCCGGTGCCGAATTCGTCACAGAGACGGTAGAATATACCCCTTTCATTTGCCTCATAGGCAATCAGGCCGCAAAGGATAAAGTCACAGAGAATTTTTTCTGCCCTTCTGAAGTTGATTCCGGCGAGGTTGCGGAACTCTGTGACCGAAATCTTCTCTCCGCCGCGCAGGTGATTCAGCAGCATGTTTTCATTCTCCTCAAACCTGAGCAGCAGGCCACGTGCCTTTCCGCTGCGCCTCCATACCTGCAGTATCACCCTGTCAGCCATGAAGTTCTGGTCGTTCTGCCTGAAATAGGCTTTCCACCGGCCATGCTCGTCTTTTGCCTTCACGGGGATGACATCGCTCTTTGGCACTTCGACTTCCAGGATGTTCTTGCCGTTTATGGTATGGTTCCTGGTGCGTATTGATACTTCAGGGTCACAGTGCAAAGTGGCGGCAGCGTCAATCATATAATACTCCTCGTCAGACCTGACTCCGGCAATTGATCCGTTGTCCCTGACCCCGATAAGCAGTTTGCCTCCTGCGGTATTTGAAAAGGCAGACAGGGTACGCGCAATTTTCTGCGGATCAGAAATGCAGTACTTGAAGTCAAGGTTCAGCCCCTCGCCGCCTGATATCAGGTTGTGGATATACCGGCCCATTGATGCCTGGTTTGATGCTGCGCGACAGCTACGCTAAAATAAGATAAAATATTTGTATATTGGCTCATTGTCCTCTGTCGCGGAGGGATGACCTGCAGGTATTTATCAACACCCTATGGCGGCGGGGATAGTCAAACCAACAAGAGACAAACATAAAAGAATCCAATGAAGCGCAGAAACTTTTTCAGATCCGGTCTTGCGGGAGCCGCCGGAGTTACCCTGCTTGGCAACAGGGCACTGGCCGGCAACGTCAAAATGATGAGGGGGAGATTGTTTACAGGACCCTTGGAAAAACCGGCATAAGGGTGCCTGTCGTCAGTTTCGGGGTCATGAGGTCAGATAACAGTTCACTGGTAAAAGCAGCCTATGACGGAGGCATGAAACTGTTTGACACGGCTCATGGCTACATGAACGGCAGGAATGAGGAGATGCTCGGAGGCTTCTTCAGCACCGTGCCCCGTGATTCATTTTTCCTTGCCACAAAAGTAAAGCCTGCAGGGGTCGATTCACGCACAGGTCTTCCATCCAGGGATACAACGGCCGAAAGCTTCATTTCAATGTTCAATCTCAGCCTCAGCAGGCTGAAAATGGACTATGTCGACATCCTCTACATGCATGCGGCAGAGAGTGTGGAAATGGTAAGGCATAAGGAAACAGTCAGGGCAATGCTAGATCTGAAAAAGCAGGGCAAGGTCCGTTTTATAGGCATCTCAACCCACAAAAATGAACCACTGGTCATCAATACGATGGTTGAGGACGGCATATGGGATGTAGTGCTTACATCCTACAACTACCGTCAGACTTATCTTACTGAGATGAACAGCGCCATTGCAAAAGCTGCCGGAGCAGGAATGGGCATTGTGGCCATGAAAACGATGGCCGGCGGATGGCTAGACAGGGAAAGAACCAGGCCGGTGAATGTTCAGGCTGCCCTTAGATGGGTTATCTCCAATCCGGGAGTGAGTACCACAATCCCCGGCATTACTGCATTTGACCAGCTGGAAACTGATCTGAGAATAATGAGAGACGTGGCTCTGACTGAGCAGGAGAAGGCTGAGCTCATGGCGGAGGCTTCTCTCCAGGGTCTCTACTGCAACGCCTGCAGCAACTGCGTTCCCGGATGCCCGAACAAACTCCCGATACCTGAACTGATGAGGGCATATATGTACGCCTATGGTTACCGCTCTCCCGTAATGGCCTCTGAACTGCTCAGTGCAACAGCGGCCGGGGCAAATCCCTGTTCCGGTTGTCAGACCTGTACGGCAACCTGCGTAAAGGGGTTTGACATCAGGGAAAAGATCACTGACATTTCGAGGCTGGTCAATGTGCCAAATGACTTTCTGTCTTAAAAATCAGCGTTATGATAAGACACTTTCTTACATTCGTTATGCTCACTGCCACTTTTTTCACTGTGGAAGGGCAGGAGTTATTCCCTGAGATCAAGGGATACAAGATGAACAGTGATTACCCTGTTTATACACCGGATGACCTGTGGAACTATATCAACGGGGCGGCTGATGCCTACCTCGCGCTTGGTTTCATTGACCTGAACATCAGGGAGTATGTCAGTGGAAGGAAAAGGATCAAGGCCGAGATCTATCGTTTTGGTGATGATTCCAGGGCATTCGGGATCTATTCGATGGAGCGTTCACCCGGCTATAACTTCATAAAGGCCGGGGTACAGGGCTACAATGAGGAAGGGGTTGTTCATTTTTACAGGGGTTGTTATTATGTGAAGATCATGAGTCATTCCCTGTCAGGCAAGGTGAATGAATCAATGCTGAAGATTGCCGGCCTCATTTCATCAAATATAGGAGGATCAGATGAGTTTCCGGCTCTCCTCCGGCTTTTTCCTTCCGAAGGGCTTCTGGCGAACCAGGAGACCTACCTGCTTGAAAGTGTCATGGGCCATGAGTATCTCAGGGGTGCCTTCAGGGCGTCATATGAGGTAACCGGTGACCGGTTTGACGTTTACCTTTTCAGCCGCGATGATCCGGCTGATGTGGCCGCCATGGCTGCCGGTCTTGCAGGGAATGCATGGTCACCTGATGAGGAGGTATTCAAATATGCCTTTGAAGACGGATTCAATGGTGTGGTTCACATGGCAAGACAGGGGAGGAGACTGATTCTTGTCAGCGGGCTGCCCTTTGACAAAACGCCGCTGGCGGAGAGGTACATCTCCATGATGCTTGGCAGTCACTGATGGGTCTGGGTTGAGGCCTGACAAACAAAAAAGGTGTCTCGCGGGAGACACCTTTTTTAATTCCGTTCAGTTTCCGTTACTTAAGCTGGAAGCTGATAGGCACGCTGTACCATACGTTAACGGGTTTGCCACCCTGTTTTCCGGGTTTCCACAGCGGGAGCATCTTGATGACCCTGATTGCCTCCTCATCGAGAGACGGGTCAACGCCCCTGACCACAGATACCTGGTCAACGGTGCCCTTGTATGTCACGCAGAAGCGAAGTATCACCTTACCCTGGATGTTGTTTTCCTTGGCAAGTTCAGGATACTTGATGTTGTCATAGATGAACTTGAAGAGTTCAGTATCACCTCCCGGGAATGAAGGCATCTCTTCAACCACCACGAAAACTTCCTTTGGCGCTTCTTCCTGTACCTCTTCCTGTACCTGTTCGATTACCTCAAGTCCTACATCTTCATTAACCACGGTTTCAGCCACGTCGTCAGCGGTCATAAACCTTGAAGCTTCTTCGGGTTTGATGGTATCAACAATAACAGGTGCCACGTACTTCACCACTGTCTGCTGTTCTGTCGGCGGCGGTGGTGGCGGAGGTGGCGGAGGAGCAGCGGCTTCCTGGTTGATGTCATTTGCCATTTCGGCAATAACCTCATTGGCATCCCTCTGCTTGATCTGTGCAATACTCTTGGCTTTCAGGTAGGGAACATAAGCTGCGAAGAAAACCACAATTATGCCAATAATCAGTGACATAGTCATTGTCCTGGCATATTTCCTGCGGATTTCATAAGCTCCGTATTCCTTGTTACGGCCTTCGAATACTATATCATCGAAGCTTGGGTATCGTTTCTTTTCGTTTGCCATAGTTTATCCCTCCCTATTGTGCTGAACCTGAAGGTGTGGTGGCGGCTGATCTTCCAATGGCGTCAACAACCAGTTTCTCTTCAATCCAGTCTATGTCAGTAAAAATGTATCGGGCAATACCCACAATTGACATCTCGTCAATAATATCGACGAAGTTTTTGTATTTGGCTGTCTTGTAGGCTTTGATAAGAACGATAGGCCCTGTATCATCATCCTTTTTGAGCTGGCTGATGGCAGATCTCATGGAGTCCTGTTTGATATTGATCTTACCTGCGATAACATCTTTCTCAAACTGGTCTATTTTGCGGAACAGTGCCCTGTTGCGGTCGAGAAGGACCTGACGGATACCTGTTGCGCTGAAATCAGTTTCCTGGAGTACTGTAACTTCAGGGTCTGCCTTACCGGGGTACCAATAGACCTTGTCATTGGGGCCGAGGATGATATTGAGAGTGCGGCTGTCAGCGATCTTCGGAGGTTCAACTTTTTCGTTCTTCTTGATTTTCTCAGGAAGTACTATTTCCATGACCTTCGGTTTGCTGAAAGCTGCTGTGAGCATAAAGAACGTGATGAGCAGACTCATTAGGTCTACCATCGGCGTCATATCCACACGGGCGTCACCTTTTTTTGGTTTCTTTTTCCCGCCTTTGCTTTGTTCCTGGACTTGTACGTCTGCCATCTTATTCTGCTATTTGTTCTTCTGTTACTTCAGCTGCCCTCAGGTTTGTGATCAGGTTGAACCTGTTCACATTCTTGTCCTGCAGAATATCCAGTACTTTCCTTACGACCGGGAATTCAACGTCTGCGTCGCCCTTGATCATCGCATCTGCTGCGGGGTTGACCTGGCGCGTAAAGAGAATCCACAGTGCAAGTTGGTTGTCAGTTGAGTCAATAGGCACTCCCTTTTCAAGGGCAATTTTCTCATCTGAATCCTTCGAGGCGAGGTATTTCTTCATATCCTGTATCGGAACGCCTACGGCAGTGCCGGTTTTCTCAAAGAGGCGAAGTTCATCCTCAGTAAATTCAATGTTGTAGCGCTTACCCATTTCGGTAAGGATCTTCGGGCGGAATTTAAGGATTGTATCCGGCCCGTTGTCAACATTGAAAAATATGCGGTTGTCCTTTGCTATGAGTACCGTCATTACGTTGGCATCCATCATCGGTTTCTCCGATACAGAAAAAGGTGTATCAACAGGGGCCGATTCCTGGGGCCTGAACGTTGCTGTCAGAATGAAGAAGGTGAGCAGCAGTGTGAACAGGTCCACCATCGGCGTCATGTCGATTCGTGGCGATTTGTGTCCTAATTTAATCTTTGGCATCTTTTAATTCCTTTCGTTTTCTGACCAAAAGAATAAATTCGACAGTTATTTTCTGATAGAGGCGGCGAAGGTCTGTGTCAGACTGAAGCCAGCCTCATCAATTTTAAAGACATAGCTGTCTATCATTGATGAGAACCAGTTGAAGAAAATGATGGCCAGGGTTGAACCTGTGATACCGAATGCGGTGTTGACAAGAGCTTCGGAAATACCGGTTGAGAGTGCGAGTGCATCAGGAGCACCTGACTGTGCCAGGGCGGCAAATGCACGGATCATCCCGATAACCGTTCCGATAAGACCGATAAGCACTGAGATTGAAGCAATGGTTGAGAGGATGACCATGTTCCTTGAGAGAACCGGGAGCTCAAGAGCTGTAGCCTCTTCAATAGCCTGCTTCATTGATGTGATCTTCTGGTCTTTTTCAAGTTCCTTGTCATTTTCAAGCGCACGGTAACGTGAGAGACCTGCTTTCATAACATTGGCAAGTGAACCTTTCTGCTTGTCGCATGCAACAATTGCATCCTCAATCTTGTCTTCTGCAAGCATACCCTGAACATTGGATACAAATACGTTGAGCCTTGCTTTCCCCTTGACCCTTGTGAGGGTGATCAGTCTTTCGAAGAAATAGATTATAAGCACGATAACAATTGTGATAAGAATAGGCACTATAACACCGCCCTTGTACATCAGACCGATAAGGTTTCCCTGGAGGGGATGACCCTTGGGGTTACCGCCTTCAAAGTTGACCGGGTTACCGAGTACCTTTGTGAAAATAAGATAAGCTGCAATAAATGCAATAATAATTGCTAAGGGTGCAAAGATCGATTGCCATACACCGCTAGACGACTTGGTTTTTTTACTCATTTTAGTATTCTTTAGTTGGTTAAAGTAAACAGTGGTCAAAAGTAATTATTCTCAATTTCTTTTACAATAGTCAAAATCAATTAGATCAATTTCGGTGCTTATCAGTGGCTTCTCTTATTTGTCAAGAGTTGCATTATAAGTCCTTCTCTTTGAAACGGGTATCTCGATCGACTTATACCCCTTTGCGCTGACGACAAGAGTCTCTGATGCTTCAGGCATCACGAACTTGTATTCACCTCTTGCATTGGTCCACGCTTCGGCTGCAGTGTCCTTCACCCTGACCGATGCACCCGGGATGGGATCACCGTCCGAATTGGAGATCACGCCTGTGATTTCGTTCGGATGTGCTTTGGGCTGGGCACTCTTCTGAAGCTGTGTGATGTATTGAATTGAAGATCTGGCCCCTTCATTGCCCGGTTCAATAGCAAGGATCTTATTGTTTTCCTCGATTGCCTTCGGGTAATCACCCATTGTCATATACATTGTGCTCAGCGAGCTGTGAGCCCTGATACGGTATTCAGGAGAGAGGTTCATCATTCTGTGGTAGTAGCCTTTTGCTTCATCATACCTCTTGTTCTGCAGCGCCTCGTAACCAAGGTAACGGAGGGCGTCATGTATCTCCTTTACATTCTTTACCGAGTCAGCGGCTGCCTTCTGTAGGAGAGTATGGAATCTCGGTTTGGCAAGGCCAAGCTCAGAATCAGGATCCTTTGCAGATGCAATGTCGGCTATCCAGCGAAAACCCTGAAGGTTGCCAGGATATTTGCCAATCATTTTGTTAAATGTCTCCTCTGCCTTGTCATAGGCCTTATCCTGGTAAAAAGCCCGTCCTACCTGTATGTAATCATTTTCACTGTCTCTTCCCTTTTCAAGGAGACGTGACCAGGTGGCAGCTGCATCGGCATACAGGTGAGCCCCGTACTGAACGGTTCCTTTTTCGTAGAGAAGGTTCAGGTCTTCCTCATCCCCGAATTTGATGGCCTTGTCATAGGCTTCAAATGCCTTTGCAAATTCATTTTCGGCCTGTTTGATCTGTGTTCTGGCTGCATCAACCTTTCCCTGCAGGGCGTCTATGGCAGCTTTTGCCTGTTCTTTTGCAGGGCTCTTGAGCGTGGCATACTTTGCCTGGAGGGTACTCAGTTCGCCGGCATCATTGTCGGCTTCAATGAGCAGTTTCGCATAATTCTGGTTTTTCCTCGCAAGTATCCTCGCATAGTAAATATAGTCCTTCTTGATGATGCGGTCTGCGTCAAGGTTGGCAAAGAGCTTGTCCATATACTGTTTTGCAAGCGGGTAGTTTCCTTCCTCGTATGCCGAGTAACCTGCAATACGGTTCATATATGTCCTGGACTGGTCAACGGCGAAAATCTCCTCGACGTTCTTAATGACTTCATTGTACTCCTTGGCATAGAACAGGGCATTGACATACCTTATCTTGGCCGGGATGTTTCCCTGGGTCAGTTCAAGGTACTTTTCAAAGTACTTCTTGGAGTCGTTGAACCTGCCTGCCATAGAGTAAAGCTGTCCGAGCTCCCTGTATGCCGGTGCATAGTTCTGGTCGAGCGCAATAGCCTGCTCATAATATGGTATGGCTGCCGTGAGGTTCCGCCCCTTGACGTAGATGCTTCCAATCTTCATGTTGGCAGCGGGCGACTTCAGGTCCCAGTCCTGCGCAAGGTTATAGTATTTGATGGCCTTTGAGCCGTCATTGACCAGGTCATAGATATCGCCGGCAATTATATAGACCTCGCTGTTCCTGGGATCTATGGAGAGAGCCTGCCTGACGAACGGGAGTGCCTTTGCGGTGTCAACCTGTTCAAACCTGATGTATGACTCGGCAATTTTGGCAAGTGCATAAGCATACCCTTTCGGGTCCTTGATCTTGGTCACCTTCTTGTAAGGAGGCAGGAGTCCCTTTGCCTTCACCCTCAGTTCCTCAGCCTTTGCGGCTTCACCGTTATATGATGCAACCTTTGCAAGCCCTATAAGGTTCAGGGGGTCAGTTGCATTGGCAGTAACACCTTTGTTGAAGATATCGGCAGCTTCCTTCATCGCGATGTTGAGCGAGTTGGAGATTGTGTCGGCAAAAAAGTTCAGCAGTGTGTTCTCACCGTAATGGAAATAGATTTTGCTGTTTGCAGGCTCATTCTTAATAAGTTGCTGGAACAGTGCCTCAGCCTTGTCATACTGTTCGTTTTTGGTGAAAGTCCTTGCCTCATCGAGGGTCTGAGCCATGAGCCCCGTGCCAAAGACCATGCAAAATACCGCTGCGGGCAGCAACGTGAGTTTAAAGCTTCTCATAATCATCGTTATCAAGTTTAGTTACTCATTTTTTACCTGTATTATTCTTATCGGCATCGTTGCAGGTACAAGACCCGATTTGAGAATTATTCTCTGTCCCTTTTCTCCTGCAACAAAGGATACAAATCCCGAGCCAAGCCCTGTAAATGATTCACGTGTGTGCATATTTACCTCACGTACAAAGGGATATGATTTATCATAAATATGTCCCTGGAGCGGCAGGTAGAATGAAGACTGGTCAAGGTAGGGCTGCGAAATGGCGGCCACTTTTATCTTGTTCAGCATTCCGAAGCTCTGCGGGTCATCCTCGTCGCTTATCCAGTTTACGCTCACAATGCCTATGGCACCCGGGGTTTTTGATACATAGTCAATCACCTCCGTGTTCGATTTCACGGCATAGAAGTTAGGCAGCAACTCCTCGGGAAGGCTGAATTTTTCCCTGAAGTATCTTATGTTGCCTGACCTGACATTATCAAACACCACGCTGATACTGCCGAGCCTGGAAGCCTGGCTGATCTGCTTCCAGTCAGTGATTGCGCCGGTGAATATATCCTTCACGTTATTATATGTCAGAAGTGAATCCTGGTTACTGCGGTGGAGCACGAGTGCAAGGGCGTCATGGGCCACCACCGTTGTGCGGACCACTGTCTGGAGGTCAAGCAGCACTTTTCTCTGCTCTTCCGTTGGCGTCCATGATGAAACAATAACCTTCACCGAGTCATTCAGGAAGAATGCCACCAGTTCATTTTCCGGCATATAGACCGGAGTGATGTGAGCATATGAATAGAGGGCGGTAAAGGTATCGAGCTCTGCCGCAATGATTGGCTGAAATGATTCATCAGAAGCAATCCTGATTGTGCCTGATGTCGGGGTCTCACTGAGTGTTGCAGTTCCCTTGTTTTTGCAGCCCGGTATCATGATCAGTGAGGCCATAAAGATCACCCCGGCCACTGCTGCCATAAGAGATTTTGCTCTGTTCATTGTATCTTTTCTTATCAACTTGCTATGAGCCACAATATTAATAAAAAACTCTTTATCAATCCGGGGATACCGTGTTAAAAAATTTAACATTTCCCTTTGTTATCCTATTCAAAGTCTGTGCCACCAATGGAATATGACCGTTTTCCCCTGCCCATACCCTCACTGTTACTTGAAATTATTCATCGGAAGCATCTTTGCTGAAAAAACTGTCCCTGATCTTTTCATAGGAGACGAATACCCTGTAAATGGCGTAGATGAAGAGGGGAACTGCCAGTATGATCCTCATTGCTTTATCAATGTTGAATATATCATTGGTAAGGACGAAAATTGCCAGACCAAAGTAAAAGAAGACCATTATCGTCCCGAAGATCGCGAAGATCCTGTCATACATTCTTCTGCTGTTCATTGCAATCAGGTTAACCTGACAAATATATTATTTATATCTTTTTTCGATACTGACATAAATTATTAATTGACAAAAAAAAGAGAGCCGCGCTGGCGGCTCTCCCTAAGGGTGACTGATGATCGGTTATTTTGTTGCGTTTTCAAGTCTCTTCATCAGAGTGAAAATAAAGGTTGCGGCAACAAGGCAGCATGCAATGAAAACGAGCCATAACTGCCACAGTTCTATTTTGTCATAGAGTTTTCCGGGCACGCTGAGGAGCTTGTTGCCCACGGCAGTTGCCAGCAGCCATCCGCCCTGCATGAGGCCCTGGAACCTTGAGGGAGCAACCTTTGAGACAAATGATAATCCCATCGGGCTGAGGAAAAGCTCGGCTACCGTAAGAATAAGGTATGTCCCGATCAGCCAGTAGGGAGTGACCCTCAGGTTGTCGGCTACCGGTGAACCGCCAAGTTCAGGCTGTGACGGGAGTGAAACTGAGGAAAGAAACATCACCACGAAACCCAGCGCGGCAATTATCATCCCGAAGCCGATCTTTTTCGGCGTTGATGGCTCGATGTTCTTTTTATTGAGCCATGCAAAGAGACCCATCACGGGGAAGGTCAGTGATACGACAAACAGGGGGTTGAAGCTCTGGAACACTTCCGGAGCTATGGGATTCATATCATTTCTCCTTGTAAGCCAGAAATATCCGAAGATAAGGGCAACAGCCAGAAGTACCCCTCCGATGAGCCTTGTCCTGGCAGGACTGGTCTTTTTTACCAGGAGCACCAGGCCAAGCACTGAAAAGACAACGGCCAGCAATGATGGCAGTGTGAAGAAGATGTAGGTCAGGCGGCTCACTTCCTTCACTGTGTAATCACGTGCAAACCAGGTTAGTGTAAGGCCGTTCTGATGGAATGACATCCAGAAGAAAATAACGACGAAGAATACCATGATAAGTGCAGATACCCTGCTCATCTCTTCCCTCTTTGCGCTTACGAGGATCCATACGACAAAACCGGCAAAGAGACCGTATGCGAGGGCATCCTTGTAATTGACGAGGAATGAAAGTGCAAATGCGGTAAGCCCCATGGCCACTGCTGCGCCGATGAGTGCAAATGGCTTGAATTCCATTTTCGGACCGGCTGCTTCCTTCACAACTTTCTCCTTGTTTGGCAGCAGGTGCTTGAAGATGACAAATACGAGAAGCGATATTACCATTGCACCTGCAGCAATTGCGAAGGCGTAATTGTAACCTTTTGAAAAGACTTCAAGGTAACTGTTGGCAAATGCACCAAGGTCAGTCACAGGTCCGGATAGGCTTGCCTTGTCAGCCAGCTGCTGGAATGTTGCCGTGTCTGTCATCGTATTGTTAAGGTACTGGTGACACAACGCAGGGAGGCTCCCGTCATGCAGGAACCCATTGGTTTTCAGCCACCAGTTCCTGACGCCGGTTGCTGCATAGGGGGCAAATACCGCACCTATGTTTATTCCCATGTAGAAAATCATGAAAGCCGAGTCCCTCAGTTTTGAGTACTTCGGATCATCGTACATCTGCCCGACAACAGCCTGAAGGTTCCCCTTGAAGAGTCCGTTACCA
This sequence comes from Bacteroidales bacterium, assembly GCA_027451265.1. GTDB lineage: Bacteria > Bacteroidota > Bacteroidia > Bacteroidales > VadinHA17 > SR-FBR-E99. Next base: position 24,214 of record DAIDJT010000005.1, read on the forward strand.
AAAGCAATTGTAAACAGGGCAATCACAGTGAGAGTCTGTGACATGCCGGGAATTGCCATGAAAATGTAACCACCGAACATGATGATAATGCCGGTAAGTATCACTGCCTTGTACTTGCTTGTGGCATCTGCCAGGATACCACCGAAGAGGGCGAGGGCATAAATGGCAAAATAAAACCAGCTGTAGATCCCGGAGGCATTTTCGGCTGACAGGCCATATCTCGCCTGCAGGAAAAGAACCAGGATTGCCATCATGGTGTAAAAGCCGAATCTTTCACCCATGTTGGCGAAGAAGGCAACAATTAGTCCTTTTGGATGGTTTTTAAGCATAGTTTTCCGTATTAGTTGGTTTGGTTTGTTCTGATGGTGGCAAATATATTAATCTTTTTAAATATCAGTCATTGAATTAAAACGCTCCCCGGATAATTTTGCATTGTCTATATTTTTACATTTGTAACCTCATCAGAAAGCGGTATACCATGAAGATATTCACATCAGCTGAGATACATGAGATAGACGCGGCAACCATCCGGCTTGAACCTGTCACACCGGCAGGGCTGATGGAGCGTGCGGCCACAACACTTTTCCAGAGGATAAAGGATATTGTTGCCACGGACAGAAAGATAAATGTCTTTGCCGGCACCGGGAACAACGGGGGAGACGGGCTGGTGCTTGCCAGGCTGATGCATGAGGACGGTTACGTTGTCAGGGTATTTGTTGTTGAGACAGGAGCGGCCCACAGCAGTGAGTTCCGGCTTAACGCCGAACGTCTTGAACGGAGCGGATTGGTGCCGGCTGTAATTTCAGACCCGGAGCAGTTTCCGGCCGTCGGCCGCGATGATATAATAATAGACGCCATCTTCGGCACCGGTCTGCGGAAGCCTCCTGCCGGAGTTGCAGCCGGCGTAATACGGGAGATAAATGCTGCCGGTGCATTTATCATATCCGTTGATGTGCCCTCCGGGCTTTTCTGTGAGGATAACTCACATGCAGACAGGGAGAGTATTGTGAAGGCTTCGAAGACGTTTACATTCCAGTTTCCCAAGCTCTCATTCATGTTTCCCGGCAACGGAAGCTGCACGGGTGCATGGGAGGTTATAGACATCGGGCTTCATGCTGATACAATCTCATCAATAAGCACTCCTTATCATTATATCCTCCGTGAAACGGTAAGGCCGATGCTGAAGGAACGGAACAAGTTTGACCACAAGGGTGTATTTGGCCATGCGCTTCTCATTGCCGGCAGCTATGGGAAAGCCGGTGCCGCAACCCTGTCAGCCGGCGCTGCACTGCGCACAGGGGCAGGCCTGGTGACAGTGCATACGCCTTCATCCGCAGTGCTGGCACTGCAGGCTGCCCTGCCCGAAGCCATGGTATCACCTGACAGCGGAACAGGGAACGTAACCGTAATGCCTGACCTGGAACCGTTTGATGCCATAGGGGCAGGACCGGGACTTGGCACTGATCCGGATACTGCTGCGGTACTGAAGGAATTGCTGAAAAACGCCTCCGTGCCCCTTGTGCTCGATGCCGACGCACTGAACATCCTCTCACAGAACAGTGACTGGCTTGATATGCTGCCCCCGCAGACCGTACTGACACCCCATCCCGGTGAGTTCCGCAGGCTCACCGGAACTGACAGCACCGACTTCAATCTTTTACAGGAACAGATTGCATTCGCCGGAAGGCACAGGTGTGTTGTTGTCCTCAAGGGTGCACATTCATCGGTTGCCCTGCCTGACGGAAGGGTCTTCTTCAATAGCACCGGCAACCCGGGAATGGCTACGGGGGGGAGCGGTGACGTGCTTACAGGAATGATCACCTCGTTGCTCGCACAGGGGTATGAGCCAGCTGATGCAGCCATAACAGGCGTTTACCTGCATGGACTGGCAGGTGATATTGCCCTGAGGATCCATTCCGAGGAATCGGTAATTGCCGGAGACATACTGATGAATATCGGCCGGGCCTTCCGGGAAACAAACTTTAACAGTTTCAGCGTATATTTATAATTCTTGATATGAAGATACAGACTGCAATACCAGCTGCTTTCATAGCCCTGCTGTTTGCCGGCTGCTCTGTGTTCAGCGGAAAGACCTCACAAGACTCCGTGGTTCTGCCCATGGGTGAGAGGGTCACCCTGACTGACGGGTGCCTGGTCTATGCACTGCCATTGACGGTTTTTGAGTTTGAAATAACCGCAGAAAAGCGGACGGAAATTCCGGGTCCATACGCCGGTTATGCGGCTGAAATGCTGGGCCTTGACAGGATCATCACCACACAGGCCGAGAAATGGCGCCTTGCCGGCATCAGGCTGAACACGGCCGACGAGATTGACCCGTCACAGTATTACATCATCCAGGGAACCACTCTGATGCAGACAAACATGCTGGCCCTGAGAAAAAGCGGGCTGGTGCTTGACATAAACCCTGGTATTTACGACCGTACCGTAAATCCGGCAATGCAGGAAGAAGGTGATTATAGCGGCCTGCTCTTCCCTGACAGGGGAGCTTACGAATACGGAACCACTAAAACTGACACCGCGTACCGGGTGGTAAAGGTTGACACTGCGTTTATAAGGGTTCCCTACCTTGTTCAGAAAAAGAAGGGAATGACAACGGAGGAGCAGGCCAGGGAAGCTGCCGACAGGCTTCTCGAGCTCCGGGAGGGCAGGCATATGATTCTGACAGGTGAAACCAACGTCTTCCCGCAGGACGGCGCAGCAATCGATGAGATCAACAGGCTTGAAAGGGAGTATACGGCACTCTTTGCCGGAAAGACGTGGACAGAGATCAGAAAATACAGCATATGGGTGACTCCTGACCTCTCCATGGCAGGAAGGATGACAACGGTATTCACCTTTTCAGAGGCAGGAGGGGTTGACCTGTCTGCCGGGGCCAACGGAATCGCGGTGGAGATGCAGATCATTCCCTCAGGCAAAACCGGGGAGCTGAACCTGGTTGTGAGACCGGAATCGCCGGATAAGAAGACTTCCCCCGGCGACAGACTTTATTACAGGATACCCGATGTGGCTGACATTACTGTTTCAATGGGAGATGAAAGGCTTCTGACCGACCGCCGGTTGGTTTACCAGTTCGGCAAAAAGGTTGCTCTTCCGTCAAACTTTATAATAGGCAGGTGACAGTACAGGGAATACCGGCAGCCATGAAAGTATCTGTAATAATCCCCACCCACAACAGCCAGGGAACACTTGAACGGGCATTGAAATCCGTCAGGAACCAGACCGCTGTCTGCGAGATTGAGATCCTCCTGTGTGATGATCACTCGGATGATCAGGAATGGCTCAGTGAGACAGCGTCAAGGTACGATTGCCGTCTTCTTCATGTGACAGAAGGAGGGGGAGGCCCCAATTTCGGACGCAATCTCGGGATAAGGAATGCAACCGGTGACCTCTTGGCCTTCCTGGATCATGATGATGAATGGTTGCCTGAAAAGCTGGAGATCCAGATCAAAGAAATCAACAATGGAGCAGAGTTTGTCTATTCACCAGGTATTACGAGAAAGATCCAAGGCTAGAAACTGGCCATATATGAGCAGCATCATTATGGTCAACAGAAACGTTCCCCTCTTCGAGGTACAGTTCGGACAGCTTGACTATGAATGGATGCTCAGGGTTACCCGTGATCGCAAATGCAGTGAGGTTGATCCATGCGTCATCCGTTATGTTGATGGCAGTAACCTGAGCCTCAATCCCGTATACCGCAGGCGCGATTTTTATATGGGCCTGCTGGAGGTTGACGGTGACACAAAGACAATGAAGCGCTGGTTTGCCTCGCGGGCACGGTATCACTATGTTATGGGTGAGACCCGTATGGCCCGCTTTTATTTTGCGCGCGGACGGCTTGACTGGAAAACTGTCTCTTATTATTTCACCAGTTTTTTCCCTCCC
>DAIDJT010000006.1 GCA_027451265.1 Bacteroidales bacterium
AATCTTCCAAATACGCTGCAATGAACACCTACCAGAACCATCCTCTCGCCGGGGCTGTCGATATTGACAGCGCATTCAACAAACTGTGGAGCTTCTACAAGAAGTACTTCGTGGGTCTGTATATAATATCGGTTGTCGGCTCCCTGCTGACCTCAATGGCAGTTGCAGGGCTCGATCTCGCTTCACTGCAGACAACTACTGATCCCGAAGAGATGCTCAAAATCATGAAGGGCATGGCAGGTCCTTATGCACTCGCATTGCTGGTATCACTGGTTCTGGGCGTTCTGTTGCATGCATGGGTTCTTGACAGGCCTGCCGGCGAGGCAGGCTTCACCTCTGCCCTGCTCAGGAGATCACTTGTTGCGCTGGTGCCATACCTGGCAGCTATGATCATTTTCGGGGTGCTGACAATGATGCTGGTTTCAATAGGGATAGTCCTTCTTGTACTCCCCGGGCTGTTTGCAATCTTTTACATGGCAACTGTCGGACTCTTTGTGATGCCTGTAATTCTTGCCGAAACCCGTAACCCGCTGGAAGCCCTTACACGCTCCTTCAGGCTGACGCATAAAAACCTGTGGGCCAATATGGGTTGGGTTGTTGTAGTAATACTGATTATGATTGTTGCGGCTATGGTACTTGGAGCAATTGTAATGCTTCCGTTCACCGGATCATTCATCAGGTCAATAGCCAATCCAGAGGAGGCTGCGGCAATGCTTGAAATGACCCGCAACCCGGTCTATATAGGTCTCAGCTCGCTGACAGGCGGACTTGTGACTCCGGTGATGCCCATACTGGCATTCCTGCTCTATTTCAGGAACAGGGGCGAAGAGGTGACTGTTGAAGTAACCACCGAGGGTGATAATGCTGTAAAGGTTGAGGATCTTTACCCTCCGATGCCTGGCAGGGAGTAACGTTCTGTCAAACAGAAACGCCAGCGTTACCTGTTAAATCTTTTCAGCATTTTTCCGGAGATTTTTTCGTCAGGGTACTGCTTCGCGAAAGTGAGCCAGTAATCCTTTACACTCTGCTTCATCTCCTTGCGAAGCAGGAGTATCCCAATCAGGTTAGGCACTGCCATAAGCACAATTGCTATGTAAGACAGTGACCAGATGATGGTTGTATCAGTGAAGGAGGCAATAAAGTATGCCACCACGAAAATGATACGGTACCAGATCACATACTTCGGACCTGCAAGGAAGGTTACTGCCCGGTCGCCGTAGTATGACCATGAAATGGCTGTTGAGAAGGCGAACAGCAGCAGGCCGAAGGCAACGATATACTTGCCCCAGCCTTTCATAATGCTCCTGCTGAAGGCAAATGTCGTCATCGGGGCGCTGTGAATGAGTGATTCGCCAATAATGTCGAAACCGGCAGGATTGGTCAGTTTACCGTTCTTAACGTCAATCACCCCGGTGAATGGTGCATTTCCTGCATTATATCTGACATTTTCAGCCAGTGAACGGGCGTGAATAAGGGAAACACCCTGGTTTCTGACCACTCCGTTCTCCACATCAAGCCGGCCGGTAAAAAGCGGAAGCGGAGCAGTGCCACGGACATGGTCACCGAGTCTGGCCACATCCCCGCTCCTGCTGTCGTCGAAGGAGCCAACAACATACTGCATGTCAGTAGTCTGGAAATGGTTTTCCGTTTTGGTGTTCCAGGCTCCCGAAGAGAGTACCACAAGCCCTGTCAGTGTACAGATACAGATAGTGTCAATAAACGGTTCAAGCAGCGCTACCATACCTTCGGAAATAGGCTCCGGTGCCCTTGCAGCCGAGTGGGCTATCGGGGCAGAGCCCTGGCCTGACTCGTTGGAGAAAAGGCCCCTGTTGACCCCCCTGTTCATTGCAAAGGCGAAGGAGGCTCCAAGGAAACCGCCTGCAGCGGCCGATCCGGTAAAGGCATCACCGAAAATGGCGCCCAGTGATGGAAGGATGTTCTGATAATTGGAGAAGATCACGATAAGTGACCCGATCAGGTAAAGTATCGCCATGAACGGCACCAACACAGAGGTGACCTTCGCAATACGCCTGATTCCGCCTATAATGATCAGGGCAAGAACAACCGAGAGAATGGCTCCGGTTACTATGTGCCTGATGCCAAATGTGGTGAAAACGGCATTTGAAATACTGTTAATCTGCGGCAGGCTGCCCGTCCCGAATGAGCAAAGTATGGTTGCTCCGGCAAAAAAGCTTCCCAGGATCAGCCCTGTCCTGATCACCTTTCCCTTGCGGGTTGTTATGTTAAGCCGCTTCTTCATGTAATACATAGGCCCGCCTGAGACACTGCCGTCAGGGAGTATGTCCCTGTATTTGTGTGAAATGGATACCTCAACCATCTTGGTGCACATCCCTATTGCCGCGGTCAGAAGCATCCAGAAGAGAGCGGCCGGACCGCCCAGGTGGATGGCAAGCGCTACCCCGGCTATGTTTCCTGTCCCCACCGTACCGGAAAGGGCTGTTGCAAGTGACTGGAAATGTGATGTATCGCCTATATCATGAGAGTGATCATATTTCCCTTTGGTAATCCTGATGGCATGCCTGAAATAGCGTATCTGTGGAAAACCAAGATAAATTGTAAAGAAGAACCCGGTGCCGATGAGCAGGACCATGAACCAAACGTTCCCGCCAAGATAGCCGTCGAGCATTGTAAGAAAATCGTTGAACTTATGCATTTTGGATCAGGTGTTGGGGTGATAGGTTAATTGGTTTTAATAATCATGCACGCTCATAATTACTGCCGGCTTCTGTCATGATCCGGCTGATTTTCTAAAATTGGCAAAAAACTGCTTAGCTGCCAACTTTTATGCTGAATAACAGGAAAACATTTTTTTTTAATTCCGGGATTTCAATCGGTTCCGGAGGTGAGGATTATTAAAAAAAACAGAGACGCCGGTGATCAACGTCTCTGTCTTACTGTTTATCATATAATTAATTAATATGATTCCCTTTCAATATAGTGGGTATGAAGGAGTTCATGTGATTTATGTCCGTTGGGCTTTTCAAGGAACTCCTTGTAGATGGCAACCACTTCAGGGTTCTCGTGAGACTTCCTGAGGTCCATATGCATGTCCTCAGAATAGATTGCCTCCATACGTTTCTTCCGTATTTCAACGTTGGTTGGTATGGGCTGACCGCCGCCGCCGATGCATCCCCCGGGGCAGGCCATTATCTCGATGAAGTGATATGATGCCTTGCCAGTGCTCACTGCCTTCGCTACCTTGTTGGCATTGACAAGACCGTGGGCTATTGCGACCTTCAGCTCGGCTCCTTCAAGGAATCTCCATTCCTCCGTTGTGCCTTCAATCTTAACCGTGGCTTCCTTCACTCCTTCCATACCCCTGACAGGAGTGATATTCAGGTTCGTGAAAGGTACCGGCTTGCCGGTAACGAGCTCATACGCAGTACGCAGGGCTGCTTCCATCACGCCGCCGGTAGCTCCGAAGATGACAGCGGCGCCAGTGGATGAACCCATGATTGAATCATAACGCGCCGGCTCCAGTGTGCGGAAGTCTATCCCCGCCTGCTTGATCATAACTGCAAGTTCGCGTGTCGTGAGAACAAAGTCGATGTCCTTGTAACCGCTGGACCTCATCTCGGGCCTGTCAGCCTCGTACTTCTTGGCCGTGCATGGCATAATTGAAACTGATACGATTTTGGCAGGATCGATATTCCGCTTCTGGGCGTAGAAGGTCTTGGCCAGTGCTCCGAACATCTGCTGGGGCGATTTGCACGTCGACAGGTTGGGGAGCATATGAGGATATTTATGTTCGATGAACTTGATCCATCCCGGAGAGCAGGACGTGAACATCGGCAGCGCCGTATTCTTGTCCTTCTCAACAAGCACCTTCTTCAGCCTGGTGAGAAGCTCGGTACCCTCCTCGATAATTGTAAGGTCAGCTGTGAAGTCGGTGTCAAGCACCGAATCAAATCCGAGCTGGCGAAGGGCGGTAACCATCTTGCCAGTCACCCTCTCACCCGGGTCATAACCGAGATCTTCCCCAAGGGCTACCCTGACGGCCGGGGCTGTCTGCACAACCACATGTTTATCAGGATCATAGATGGCGTCCCAAACCTGGTCGATATAGGTCTTTTCGGTAAGTGCTCCCGTCGGGCAGCGGTTGACGCACTGTCCGCAGTTGGTGCATACCACGTGGCTCATCGGCCTGTCATGGAATGACGAGATCTTCATGTGAGCCCCCTTGTTCGCGACAGCGATTGCGGAGACATGCTGCAACTGGGCGCATGTGCGCACGCAGCGCTGGCACCTGATGCACTTGCTGTCATCCTTGAGGAATGAAGGTGACGACCTGTCAATATTATATGCATGATCCTCAACCAGGTCGAGGAATATATGCTCGCCGAACGAATACTCGTTTGCCAGTGTCTGCAGTTCGCACTTCTGGTTCTTGTAGCACTTTGTGCAGTCTGCCCTGTGCTCTGAAAGAAGAAGCTCGACGATATGTTTGCGTGCATTTCTCACCTTGAGTGAGTTGGTATGGATGTCCATCCCTTCCGAGACAGGCATCGCGCAGGCGGCAATAAGAGTGCGGGCACCCTTCTGTTCCACCACGCAGACGCGGCAGTTGCCTGCCACACAGAGATCCGGGTGGTTGCAGAGAGTCGGGATGTTTACACCCAGCTGTTTTGCAGCTTCAAGAACTGTGGTTCCTTCTGCTACCTTTACTTCCTGATCATTTATCTTAAGAGTAACCATTTTATTCTTTGCTGTTTTAGTAAATAATCTCTTCCCTGAAATTCTCGACAATTGATCTGAAGGCATTGCCCACAGACTGGCCCAGGCCGCATTTCGATGCCACCTTCATGGTGTCAGCAAGCTTCACCAGTTCATTCAGATAGGTTGACTTGGCTTCTCCCTTCTTGACCTTCTCAACACCCTTGAGGAGTTGCTGGCATCCTACCCTGCACGGGGTGCACTGGCCGCATGACTCCTCGGTAAAGAAATCAAGGTAGTTGTGAAGCACATTGTACATCGAGCGGGAGCTGTTGAACAGCTTCATGGAACCACCTGTGGGGACCCCTTCAAACCCGATAATTGTCTCGGCAAACTTCTTGCGTGGCACGCAGAATCCTGATGCTCCCCCTACCTGTACAGCCTTCGTGTCACCGTCGCCAAACTCGTTCACGAACTCCTGCACTGTCATGCCAAGCTCAAGCTCGAATATTCCCGGAATGGGTGTGTCTCCTGATATGGAGAAGACCTTTGACCCGCGTGAGTCCTTGGTTCCCAGCTTGACATATTCCTGCGGACCTTTTTCGATGATCATCACTGCCGTGACGAGGGTCTCGACGTTGTTGATGGAAGTTGGCTTTGAGAAAAGACCGCTGACAGTCGGATAAGGCGGTTTGTTTCGCGGTTCACCGCGGAAGCCCTCTATTGATTCGAACAGGGCGCTCTCCTCACCGCAGATATAAGCGCCGCTGCCCATGCGGTATTCAATGCTGAAGTCGTATCCTATCTCGTTTATCATCTTGTGGAACTTATGAAGCTCCACAAACAGCTGCGGCAGAAGGAACCTGTATTCACCCCTGAGGTAAATGTAACCCTTCCTTGCACCCATTGCCTTTCCTGCAATGGCCATCCCGGCATAAACCTTTGACGCAACCTTGTCAAGTATCTCACGGTCCTTGAATGTGCCGGGTTCGCCCTCATCGGCATTGCATACTATATATTTTTCCGGGTCCTTTTCAGCGGCAGTGTACTTCCATTTCAGCCCGGTCGGGAAACCGGCACCGCCGCGTCCCTTCAGGCCTGATTCAAGAATCTCCTGAATTATCTCTTCGCTGGTCATTTCGAAGGCTTTGGTCATGACCTTCCTGACATCAACGCTTTCGAATATAAGGTCAACCTTTGTAAGTCCTTTATTGTCCATTTCAGTGCCTCCCTTTTATTTACGCATATAACCTTTAATCACATCAATAACTGTCTCAGGTGTCAGATCAGTATAGGGCATGTCATTGATCAGCATCGCGGGAGCCTTGTGACACCATCCTATGCAGTTGGTTTCAAGCAGTGTGAACATCTTGTCAGGGGTGGTCTCCCCAACCCTGATCTTCAGGATATCCTCAATTGTGCTTATAATATCATTCTTCCCCTTCATCGAGCAGGTAATTGTCTTGCAGACCCTGATCACATTCTTTCCTCGCTCCTGGGTGTCAAGGAAAGTGTAGAATGAGGCTGTTCCGTATACCTCCGCAGCTGAGATGTCAAGCTCGGTGGCAACCTCCACCATCGATTCATCTGTAAGGTAATTGTACTTTTTCACAATATCCTGAAGGATGGGCATGAGACTCTCCCTCTTGCGGCCATGCTTTTCAGCCAGTTCCTTCACTAAGTTACCGGTGTGATACATTTCTGTTGGTTTTTAAGTATTTAGAGTTTAAACGTAATCTCGGGGTTGAAATTTTCGATTGTGAAATTAATAACAATAGAAATCCAAAAACATTACATAAGTCATGTTTATAAATAATCGTGGTTCAAAAATTGAGTTCTTCCTGGCAGTTCATAAGCCTCACAATTAAGCCTTATGGCCAAAATACAAAAAAGACTGCGGAAATTGTCTTCAGGCTGGTGCGGAACCTGAAATCCGGTCTGAAACTATTGCATCCGAACGGATTATTTTGTAAATTGGTCTTGATGCCTGTTGCGAAACAGATAAATATTAATTAATAAGGAAATGCAAAATGGCCGTTGAATATTTATGCAAAGCATGCAGGGGACACCTGAATGTGAAAACATCAATCGTGCTCTCTGCCACGAAGCTGAACAGCTCAAAGAGAGGCCTGGTCTTTCTTAATCCTGAGCTGGGCAACTACACAAAAACGACACACCCGTCGTTTGAACTTGAAACGGGCTCTGAATACCTGATCAACTGCCCCATTTGTCACTCCCAGCTTAACAGCATGAAATATCCTCACCTGGTCAGGGTAATAATGATCGATGAGAACGGCAAGGAGTTTGACATCTATTTCTCAGGCATCGTAGGTGAACAATGCACCTACAAGATCAGTGACGCCGGTGTGGAAAAAACAGGCCCCGACGCCCAACTGTACGATAAGTATTTTGACATCCCAAAAGAGGACCGGAAATACCTCTAGAAGACTATCTTCTTTACGGTCTTTTTTCCACAGTGTCTTTACCTCAGTTCCCGGCCGGTGCCGGCATGATATTGTATAATTAATGCACATATCTTGCCGATTCGTCCACTACTTTTATTTATTTTAATCCAACTTTGCAATTCATAACCCGAAAGGAATGAAAACCAATATTGAATTGAGATATGCCGCTCACCCTGACGATGTCAGGCGGTGGGATACAGATCGGCTGCGCAGGGAACACCTGGTATCGCCGCTGTTTCAGGATAATACCGTTACATTGGTGTACACCCTTTATGACAGGATGGTCGCCGGTGGCGCCAAACCCGCCGGTGAAGTCCTGAAACTTGAACCTGTTGACGAGGTAAAAGCGGCATTCTTCCTCCACAGGCGTGAGATGGGTATCTTCAACGTCGGAGGTCCCGGTAAGATAACCGCAGGAGGAACAGTTTACGGCCTGGGATACAAGGAGGCCCTGTATCTCGGCAGCGGTGACAGGGAAGTGGTTTTTGAAAGCGACGATGCCGCCAATCCTGCTCTCTTTTACTTTAACTCAGCTCCGGCCCACAGAAACTATCCTGACCGCAAGGTGACGAAGGATGAATGCATATCTGCTGAAATGGGATCGGCAGAAGCCGCCAACCACAGGGTTATCAACAAGATGATAGTCAGGGAGGTGCTCGAAACCTGCCAGTTGCAGATGGGAATGACCGAACTGAAGCCGGGCAGCGTATGGAACACAATGCCTCCGCATACCCACGGCCGCCGGATGGAAGTCTACTTTTACTTTGAAGTGCCTGACGGCAGTGTGGTATGCCACCTCATGGGCCAGTCATCCGAGACGAGACATATCTGGATGAAGAACAACGAGGCTGTGATATCTCCCCAGTGGTCTATCCACTCAGCCACGGCAACCTCCAGTTACACATTCATCTGGGGCATGGCCGGTGAAAACCTCGACTACGGAGACCAGGATTTCCTGAAACAGACTGACCTGCGTTGACGATGCCGGAACAGAAAAACAACAGCGAAATGGACAACTATCTTTTCAGACTCGACGGCAGGGTGGCTCTGGTTACCGGTGCATCATACGGCATAGGGATGGCAATGGCAAAAGCACTTGCACAGGCCGGGGCCACAATCGTATTCAACGACCGCAACCGCGACAGGGTGGCTGAAGCCCTTCCGGAATACAGGAAAAGCGGCATTGATGCCAGGGGTTATGTCTTCGACGTCACAGATGAAAAATCCGTGAGGGAGCATATTGAGAAAATCACATCCGAAGTCGGGGTAATTGACATCCTTGTCAACAATGCCGGGATAATAAAAAGGATTCCTGCCCTGGAGATGGATGTTGCTGATTTCCGTGAAGTCATTGACATTGACCTCACCGGCCCCTTTATCATGTCAAAAGCAGTTGCTCCAGGGATGATAAAAAAGGGTGGTGGAAAGATCATCAACATATGTTCCATGATGAGCGAGCTGGGGCGTGAGACAGTCTCGGCCTATGCTTCCGCCAAGGGCGGGCTTAAGATGCTGACCCGCAACCTTGCCTGCGAATGGGCAGAGCACAATATCCAGGTGAACGGCATAGGGCCCGGATATATCGCAACACCCCAGACAGCACCGCTGCGCACGGAAGGCCATCCGTTCAACTCATTCATTATAGGGCGCACCCCTGCAGCACGGTGGGGAACACCTGAAGACCTGCAGGGACCGGTGGTGTTTCTTGCATCCCGCGCTTCCGACTTCGTCAACGGACATATTCTCTATGTCGATGGCGGGATACTTGCATATATAGGCAAACAACCGAAATAAAACACCTGATACAATGAAGAAGCTATCACTCATTCTGATCTCAATCCTACTCCTGGCCGGATGCTCCGGCAAAAGGGTGAAGGTCACGGTAGAAAACGCCCTGCAGATTGACAGGATTGCCGAAACAGTTGAGATTCCTCTTGGTGACATCAGGGCCAAGCTCGGGGAGATCGATCCTGCCGCCATTCTGGTAAAAGACGCCAGGGGTACTGAAATACCCTCACAGGTAATTTACGCCGGCACTGGTGAACCGCAGTCGCTGATCTTCCAGGCTGACGTCAGGGCAGGCGCCTCTGCAAGGTACTTCATTGCTTCCGTGACACCGCAGGCTTACGAGCCTAAGGCATACGGACGGTTCGTGCCGGAGAGGTATGACGACTATGCCTGGGAGAATGACCGGATAGCCTTCCGTATCTACGGGCCCGCACTGATAGCCAAAGACGGCCCCAGCAACGGCCTCGATGTTTGGATCAAGAGAACCGGGAAACTGGTCATTGACAGGTGGTATGCCGATTACCTTGCCGGGAAGAACACTTACCATGACGACAACGGTGAAGGATGTGACTGCTACAAGGTAGGCCGCACACTCGGAGCCGGCGCCATGGCCCCGTATGTAGACGACTCCCTCTGGCTTGCCATCAACTTCGAAACATGGAAGACCCTTGACAACGGGCCCCTCCGCACCTCATTCCGGCTGACCTACCCGCCTTTCCTGGTGCGTGACGTGCTTGTGACAGAGACGCGGACCATCTCCCTTGACGCCGGCAGCCAGCTCACGAAGGTCACCGAAGAATATACAGGCATTGATAACGAGTTTACCGTGGCAGCCGGCATAGTCAAAAGGCCGGAAGGCGCTCCCCTGCTCTTCCCTCCTGAAAAAAATGCCATCGCCTACCGTCTTGACGGCGGCGAAGGAGGCATTACCTATGTGGGAACGGTACTGACAACTCCTGCTACAGCAGTAAAGGACATTTCAGATCACACGCTGATTGTCACAAGATATAACCCCGGTAAACCTCTTACCTATTATACCGGAGCTGGCTGGAGCAAATGGGGATTTGATTCTGATGCGGCATGGACAAAATATATTGATGAATTCTCACAGAAACTTGCTTCACCCCTGAAGGTCAAATCCAAATAACCGGAAGATGCGTACAACTGCCCGGCAAACGATCCTGGTTTTGCTGCTTGTGACAGGAACCCTTCCTGCTGGTTACGGGCAGTTCAAAAGCGCATTCACATACTATTCGGTCGAAGACGGCCTCTCCGAGGGAGTCGTCCTCACAATGCACCAGGACCGCCAGGGACTCATGTGGTTCGGCACATTTGACGGCCTGAACCGCTTCGACGGATACAGCTTCAAGGTTTACAAATCGGGATTCAATTCTGCATACGGCCTTACGAACAACCGTGTTGACCGTATCACGGAGGATGATCTCGGCTATCTCTGGATCATGAACAACGACGGTGAGGTCTATCGTATGAACACCCGCACCGAAGAGTTCATCAACTTCAACGAAATAAGCTCTGCCGGTCCCGGAAACTACACGCCGGTCAACCAGATCTATTGCTTCAGCGGCGGAGAGACATGGTTCCAGACAGAGGCGGGAACATGCATCAGGGTCATCTCCACGGCTTCATCCCCCGAATGCCGCATTGACAGGTTTGAATGCAGGAACAGCAATGAGCCCCGGGCCAGGGTTAAACTCATCAGCAAAGACAACCGCGGCACGGTCTGGATACTCACCTCCGGAGGTCTCTTCAGCGTCAGGAGAGATGACAAAACGCCCGTACCGGCGCTGACAGGCATCAACCGCCCGGGAATCAGAAACGGCTTCTTCTGCATCCATGAAGCCGGAGACAGGTTATGGTTCGGCACGGGAAACGGATCAATAATAGTGACCGATGGTGATGCCGCAGTTTATGAAGAGATGAATCTTGGAGTCACATCCGACATCATAAGTATCAGGCCGCTCAACCAGCGCGAACTTATCATCCTTACGTCCGGTGACGGTTTCTTCATATATTCCCCGGTCACCGGCGAAAAGAAACAGTTTGATACCTCACGTTATCCTGTAATGCCAACCAACAGGATGGTTTCAGTATACGTTGACCGGTACGGCGAGGCATGGATCGAAACGGCTGCCGACGGCGTGACACATTATGATCCTTTCTCCGGTACTGTCAGACATTTCAGGATGAATGTCGACAAGACCAATCCGAATGTGCTGCTCCCCAGTTTCGTCATCTTTGAGGATGTCAATGATATGCTCTGGGTCTATCCCCGGGGAGGAGGATTTTCACGCTATAACCGTGTGGAGAGAAGGCTTGAATACTTCTTCAATGAGCCCGGCACTGCCGGCAGGCGGTTCCCGAACCTGATCCACTCTGCCCTTTCTGACAACCAGGGAAACCTCTGGATGTGCACCATTACCCGCGGCATTGAGAAAGTTTCATTCTTCCCGAACCTGTTCAGGGTAATGAGCCCGAAGCCGGTTGCAGCCTCCCACTCCGAAAACGAGGTCAGGGCCATCTTCGAGGATAACAACAGGTTCCTCTGGGCGGCAACACGCGACGGAAGAGTCTACCTCTTCGACAATGAGAGGAAAATGGTGGGATATCTCCGTGACAACGGCACCTTCAGCTCCGGTGAACCATTCAACGCCCTTGTGTATGTGATCACCCAGGATAACAGGGGTAACATTTGGATGGGATCAAAGGGCGAGGGCCTCTTCAGGCTGGAACCTCTCGCGACAGGCCCTGCCAGGCGTTACCGTATCACCGGGTACCGGCACGATGATGCCGACCCCTACAGCCTTAGCCATGACAACGTGTACTCCGTCCATGAAGACCCTGGAGGAAGGATATGGGTCGGGACTTTCAACGGGGGACTGAACTATATAACTGAAGAAAACGGAAAGATAAGGTTCATCAACTCAAACAACAGGCTTGCCAGCTACCCATATTCAAACCACAAGAGGGTGAGATACATCACTTCTGATAACCATGGCCGGATCTGGGTTGGCACAACCAGCGGCCTTGTTATTTTCAGCCGCAACTTCGGTGAGCCTGAAGATGCAAAGTTCACCACCTGTTTCTTTGACCCGCAGTCTGAGACCAGCCTGGCAAACAATGATGTCCATTATATCTACTGTTCGCCTGATGACGAGATCTTTGTGGCAACATTCGGAGGAGGCCTCAACAGGGTTATCGGCAACGGCGACAAACCGGAATTCAAATCCTACACCGTGCGGACGGGCGCTCCTGATGACGTGATTCTGAGCATTGTTGATGACCTGAACGGCAATCTGTGGCTCAGCAGTGAAAGGGGGATCCTCAAATTCAACAAGCAGGCAGAATCATTTGAGATCTACAGCGAGCAGAGCGGGGTGGAAAAGAGATACTTTTCCGAGGCAACAGGGCTCATGACCGGCGACAATGAGATCATGTTCGGGTTTGACAGCGGCATCTACTGCTTCAATCCGGCACAGGTGCGAAAGGTCAACTATGTCCCTCCACTGCAATTCACCCGGCTTTCAGTGTCAGGAACTGATGTTCACACATCAGGAAGCCCGCCCTCATCTCCGGGTGCAGAAGAGAATCAGGCCACCCTCGAACTGAAACCTGACCAGAAAAGTCTGACGATTGAGTACGCTGCCCTCGATTACCGTAATCCCAAAAACATACAGTATGCTCACAGGCTGGAGGGAGTAGACCCGGACTGGATTATTGCCAGCGGCCAGAGAGTAGCTTCCTATACAAACCTTGACCCCGGCGGATACCTCTTCAGTGTAAGGTCAACCAACTCCGATGGCATCTGGGTTGACAACACCCGGACCATCAGGGTGACCGTCCTGCCATCATTCTGGCAGACGCTGTTGTCAAAGATCCTGATTGTGCTTATCAGTGCCGCACTCATAGCACTTGCCATCTATGTCATTTTCACAATGTACAAGCTTCGCCACAAGGTTGAGGTTGAACAGATAATCACCAACCTGAAGCTCAAGTTTTTCACGGATATATCTCATGAGCTGCGCACCCCTCTTACACTCATTTCCTCGCCGGTCAGCAACATACTCCGGAACAACAACCTCGATCCCGATGTCAGGGATCAGCTTACCCTGGTGCAAAGCAACACCCAGCGCATGCTGAGGCTGGTAAACCAGATACTCGATTTCAGGAAGGTGCAGAACAGGAAGATGAAACTGAGAATCGAGGAGTTTCCACTCGGCCCATTCATCGCAGGTATCTGCTCCGACTTCCGCAAGGCAGCAGAGGACAAGGGGATCAGGCTTACCCTCGAAGACACCTCGGATGGTGAAAAGGTATGGGCAGACCGTGACAAGGTGGAGAAGATTGCGTTCAACCTTATCACCAATGCCCTCAAGTTCACCCCCCGCGGAAAAAGCGTCACCGTCACCGTACGGAAGAACAGCGATTCGCTGGAGCTCATTGTAGCCGACCAGGGCACCGGGCTCTCAAAGGAGAAGATGAAGAACCTCTTCGCCCGGTTCAGCAGTGATGACAGGGAGGTGATGATCCTCCAGCCTGGTACAGGTATAGGCCTTTCGCTCAGCCACGAACTGGCAGAGCTCCACAGTGCCGAGCTGACAGCCGAGAGCGAGGAAGGCAAGGGAGCAACCTTCCGTGTTGTCTTCAGGCTGGGGTTCTCGCACTTTGACAACGAAACGGAATTCGTCATAGCAGACGGACAGAACCCTCTCAGGTCACGCAAGAAATCAGAAATAAGCCAGGAAGGAGACGAAGACCTTGAAACAGGAGATGATACCGATGATGAACCGGTTCTCCTGTTTATCGAGGACAATGAGGAACTGCGCAGTTTTATCAAGATAATACTGTCCGACGGCTTCCACGTAATTGAGGCAGGCAACGGCCTGGAAGGATTCGAGATAGCCCGCAGCCAGCTGCCGGATATCATAATCACTGACCTGATGATGCCCGAGATGGACGGTCTCGAACTGGCCCGCAGGATAAAGGAAGAGGTAACCACATCACATATTCCTGTTGTTGTGCTGACAGCCAGGACTGATCTCGACACACAGGTGGAGGCACTTAAAAGAGGTGCAGATGATTTCATAACCAAACCCTTCAGTTCTACTTATTTGAGAGCCAGGATCGAAAACATCCTGCAGCAGCGCAGGAAACTCCAGGAGCTGTTCCTCTCCTCTCTTGATGATTACCGCGGGTCAAAGACAGGAAAGGCCGTTGAGATCACCCCGTCACAACCGGTGGTAGAGTCTTTTGACGACAGGCTCATGAAGGACCTGATGGAGGTCATGGAGGAAAACATTGACAACTCCGCGCTGACTGTGGATGAGCTCGTATCGAAGATGGGGATAGGGAGATCGGTGTTTTTCAAGAAGCTGAAGAGTCTCACCGGCCTGGCGCCCGTGGAATTCATAAGGGAGGTAAGGGTGAAAAGAGCTGCACAGCTTATCGAGTCAGGTGAATACACTATCTCGCAGGTCACATATATGGTAGGCTGCAATGACCCGCGTTACTTCTCACGAATATTCAAGCAACGCTTCGGGATGACCCCCTCGGAATACCGTGACAAACACGCAAAACAGAAACTGGTCTGAAACATAGATAATCCGTCATCATGAAAAAAAGAGCAAAGGTGCTCCTTGCCGGCCTGGTTGCTGTGACAATGGCCCTCTCCTGCGGAAGCAACAGGAACAGGGGGCTTGATTCTCAGCTTTGGTCAGTGAGGATGGCCGAGTCTGAGATGATACGGAACCCGTCGCTCTGGATGGCCGACTTTGTGACCGAGAAAAAATGGAACTACACCCAGGGGCTGATGGGGCTTGCCTTCCTGAGGCTTTATGAGACTAGGCCGGATGAACGTTATTTTGATTATGCCAGGGGTTACGCTGATTCCCTGGTTGACGGAGAGGGAAATATCTGGAAGTACAAAATGGAAAACTTCAACATTGACCAGGTCAATCCCGGCAGGATGATGTTCATCCTTTATGACCGGACCGCTGACCAAAGGTACGAAAGGGTGATCAATACCCTGTACGAGCAGCTTCAGAACCAACCGAGGATAGCCGAAGGAGGATTCTGGCATAAGAAGGTCTACCCCGAACAGATGTGGCTTGACGGGCTGTACATGGGTTCACCATTTTATGCCGAGTATGCAAAGAGGTATAACCATCCGGATAACTTCCGCGATGTGGTGAACCAGTTCCTGATTGTCGCAGCACACACCTATGACCCTGCCACAGGCCTCTACAGGCACGCCTTTGATGCCTCGCGCACGATGGCATGGGCCGACAGCATCACCGGCCAGGCACCGCATGCCTGGGGCAGGGCAATGGGATGGTTCTCCATGGGCATAGTTGATGTCCTTGACTTCCTCCCTGAAGATCAGCCCGGCAGAGATCAGCTGATTGAAATACTCGGGAAAATGGTTAAAAAGCTGGCTGAGATCCAGGATCCTGCAACGGGCGGATGGTACCAGGTACTTGACAGGTCAGGCGATGAGGGAAACTATATTGAGACATCATGCACCGCCATGTTCGCATATTCAATATTCAAGGGAATAAGGAAGGGTTACCTTGACAGGAAATACCTGGCGGTGGCTGTCAAAGCCTACACGGGGCTCCTTGACAATTTCATTGTCACAAATGATGACGGCACGGTGACCATGAAAAATATCTGCGGTGTGGCCGGCCTTGGCGGTGATCCCTACCGCGACGGCTCATATGAATACTATATCGGCGAGGTGATCCGCGACAACGATCCGAAGGGCGTCGGACCATTTATACTTGCCAGCCTTGAATACGAGATGATTCAGAAATAGACTGCAGAACTGGCGATTGGCGACTATCCATCAATTGTCAACACTACTGCCTACTGCCTATTGCCTATTGCCTGATGCCTCTTGCCTTCTTCAGGGCCTGCCCCAAATTCTCCACCCTTTTGCCAAAAAAGTGTACCACCTCTGCATAGTGCGGATATACCTTTGTTTCAGAAAAACCAAGGCTGCTTATCATGCAATGTCTCACACCCGTTCTGCTGATCTTCCTCATCACCGTCCTGCCTTCCTGCAATGAGGGTGACAGGTGGATGATGGCCACGAAGATCGAGAAATCTATCACCCGGACCTCTTTCCCTGCCGATACCTTTAACATCAGGGACTTCGGTGCGGTGGCAGACGACACATCCTTTCTCAATACAAAAGCTATTGATGCTGCAATACTTAAATGCCAAAGCGCGGGAGGAGGCGTGGTGTTCGTGCCAGCCGGGAAATGGACCACCGGCCCGGTCACACTGCTGAGCAACGTAAATCTTCACATATCGGAAAACGCAACACTTGCCTTCTCCACTGATTACGAGCTCTACCTCCCCCCGGTTCTGACCCGGTGGGAAGGGATGGATTGCTACAACATCCATCCGCTGATCTATGCAAACGGAGCCTCGAATATTGCCCTGACGGGGAAAGGGACAATAGACGGCCAGGCTTCAGACGAGGTATGGTGGTGGATGAACGGCAACCCCGATTACGGCTGGAAGGAAGGGATGAACAACCAGAGAGTGGCAGGGAGAGCACAGCTTCTTGGCTTTGAACAGAGCCAGACACCTGTGGAGGAGCGCCGTTTCGGCCTCGAAGGAGCCCTCAGACCCCAGCTGGTGAACTTCATGAACTGCAACACTGTTCTTATTGAAGACCTGACATTCAGAAACTCTCCCTTCTGGGTGATTCACCCGGTGCTGACCGATAACTTCATCCTTCGCGGAGTGACAATTGAGAGCGCCGGCCCCAACTCCGACGGCTGTGATCCGGAATCATGCAACGGGGTGCTGATAGAGAATTGCCGCTTCGATACCGGTGATGACTGCATCGCCATCAAGTCGGGAAGGAACAATGACGGCAGGAGATGGTCAGTTCCGTCAAAAAATATTATCGTGCGCAACTGCCTGATGGCTGACGGTCATGGAGGGGTGGTTATAGGAAGCGAGATCTCCGGGGGTTTTACAAATCTCTTCGTGGAAGACTGCGAAATGGACAGCCCTGAGCTGCTGAGGGTGATACGGATCAAGACGTCCGACTGCCGGGGCGGTGTTATAGAAAATGTGAATGTCCGCAACGTGAAAGTGGGCAGGTGCGAAGAAGCTGTGCTGAAGATTAACCTGATGTACGAGCCGCAAGAGAACTGCCGGAGAGACTATCCTCCTTTCGTAAGGAATGTGACTCTTGAAAATGTCACCTCGGAGCATAGCCGGTATGGTGTTTATATAATCGGGCTCGACAGCACGGTTAATGTCTCGGATGTAACTGTTTCCGACTGCACCTTCAACGGTGCGGAGGAGGGTGTCTCAATAACCGGAGCGGAACGCGTCAGGTTCAGGAATGTCCTTGTCAACGGCAAAAAGGTCAGGATCTGAAATGTTACCTCACAGGAATCCAACCGTCATGGCGGGCAAAGACCGTTTCAGGGCTGTAGCGTTTCGCTTCCCGTCTGCTGAGCTGGCGGCTCCACTTTACCCGGGTTCCGGGGCTTGCGCCCGGACCCGTGTTCCTGTATTCAGCATAGCGGGCCGTTGCCTCATTGGCAGGGTTGTCCCAGTTGTGCCAGCCTTCAGGGAGGATATGGTTGCCAAGATCGCATCGCATGAAGAGCGTTGCGGCATACGGGCGCCACGGCCTTCCAAGGTAAACCCTTTCAATGCCGTCAGCAGCCGTGAGTCTGCACCGGTTGAAAATATATCCGAACTCATGATCCTCAACCGTGGAGGCGGCAGTGACATATGAATTCTTTTTACTGTGTATATGACATCTCTCAAACCAGACCGTTGCCGGGCCAAAAATAAAATCAGTGGTGCCTTCTATATAGCACTCTGCATAGTATTGCCGGCTCTCCTGGTTGGCAGTGAGGAGCGTATCCTGGTTGCCAAGCAGCCTGCACCGGCGGAAGACCACCCTGTCACCGTCAGCATGCACAGCCACAGCCTGCCCCACCGGGCCTGCACTGTTCTCAAAGGTGATATCCTCGGCAGTGAATCCGGAGCCCTGGATCCAGATGGTGTAGGTGCGGAAGGTTCCCATGTTCCGCAGACCGGCATAATCATCCCAGGTGATGACTGTGCTTCCGGCACCATCACCCTTCATGAAGAGATTTGTGACCCACGATGGAATGACAATCTTTTCCCTGTAAACGCCAGCCCTGATGTGCATGTATGTTGTATCAGACATATAGGCTCTTATGGAGAAGACCGCCTCCTGCACCGAGCTGAATTCACCGGTGCCGTCAGCAGCTACGGTAATATGCCTCACCTGGCCAATGACAGCAACCGATTGCAATGCCACTATTGCTGCAAATACGAACTTCTTTACCATATAAGAATTATTGATAATTTGAGACCCTAATTTAGTTTTTTATTGCTATTTTTCCGAAAATGCTTCAAATCAAAAAAACCTTTATGAAAGATCCGGGAAAGTACTCATTCGGGACAGGAGACAGGTTCTCACACCAGGGCAGGGCACAGCTTGAGGCACTGATGAAGGCCGCATCCGGGCTTGGCATCGAAATAACACCTGTATGGAACAAGTCGAACAGGGAACATAACATAGTACATTCCGAACCTGCAGACACCCGCGCGGAGGCAGATGCTGCAGTCAAAGCCATGAATTACGGCGGACCCTACTTCGTTGACGCCGATCACATCAATCTCAGCACCGTTGACCGCTACATCACACACTCAGATTTCTTTACCCTTGATGTGGCTGAATACATAGGACGGATAGCGTCAGATTCGGATATCGAAGGGTTCGTTGAAGCCCACCGCCGGTTCTGCGGCAGATTGCAGATCACGGGGATAGAAGAACAATTCATCATAACCGAAAAATACCTTCGTGACTTTGCTGCAAAATTCCTCCTTGCCATAAATGAGGCAGCTGCCATCTACAGGCATATTGCCTCCGTTAAAGGTGAAGGCAACTTTGTGACCGAGGTTTCAATGGATGAGGTTGATCAGCCCCAGCAACCCCTTGACCTGCTCTTTATCCTCAAGGGTCTGGCTGACCTGGAGGTCCCCGTTCAGACTATTGCGCCAAAGTTCACAGGCCGTTTCAACAAGGGAGTTGATTATGAGGGTGACCCGGAACGGTTCGGAAAAGAGTTTGAGCAGGATATACTCGTGATTAAATACGCCGTAAGGGAGTTTGGACTTCCGGCAGGCCTGAAACTCAGCGTTCACTCCGGCAGCGACAAGTTCTCAATATACCCCATTATCGGGAACCTGATCAGGAAACATGACTGCGGCCTGCATCTGAAGACAGCAGGGACGACATGGCTTGAGGAAGTGATAGGGCTTGCCCTCTCCGGAGGCAGGGGGCTGGAAATCGCCAAAATGATCTACCGCAGGGCATACGATCGGCGGGAAGAACTGTGCGCACCATACGCTACCGTCATCGATATTAAACCGGAAATGCTCCCCCACCCTGATACCGTCGATACGTGGGATACCCTTAAATACGCCGCGACACTGAGACATGTCCCCGGTGATTCCGACTACAACCCTGGCTTCCGCCAGCTGATCCATGTCGGATACAAGGTGGCTGCCGAAATGGGAAGCGAATATACGGATGCACTCGTGACAAATGCCCATATAATATCATCATGTGTCTGGGAGAACATCTACCGCAGGCATATCGTCCGCCTCTTTGCAACTTCTTAATTTCATTCAGAAACACAATGAAAGATTTCATCAATGAAGATTTCCTGCTGCAGGGTGAGGCCGCGCGCAGGCTGTATCACGGACACTCGGAAGGATTCCCGATCATTGACTATCACTGCCACCTCAGTCCGGAGGCCATAGCCACTGACAGGCGTTTTGAAGACCTTGGCCAGCTATGGCTTGAGGGAGACCACTACAAGTGGAGAGCCATGCGGGCCAACGGCATCAGCGAAAAATACATCACAGGGAAAGAGACCTCATTCCGTGAAAAATATGACCGCTGGGCGGAAACAGTCCCCTGGACGATGCGCAACCCGCTTTATGCATGGACCCATCTTGAACTCAAACGGGTGTTCGGCATCGGGAAACTGCTTTCCCCTGCCACTGCAGATGAAATATGGGAAGAGTGTACCGCTCTGCTTCAGCAACCGGAATATTCGGCACGCGGACTGATGAAGAAATTCAATGTCGAGGTGGTATGCACAACCGATGACCCCATCGACAGCCTGGAACATCACAAGACCCTGAAAAACCAGGGCTTCGAGATCAGGGTGTTGCCGGCATGGCGGCCTGACCGGGCCATGTCACCTGAAGACCCGGCTAAGTTCATTGATTATGTCACCCGGCTCGAAAAGGCTTCCGGAACGGAGATAAAGGGATTTGCCTCCCTGATTGAGGCGCTACGGGTCAGACACAAATACTTCGCGGAAGCAGGTTGTGTCATCAGTGACCATGGTATTGAGCAGTTCCATGCCGATGATTACACAGAAAAAGAGGTTGGCTCAATCCTCCTTAAGGTCCTCTCAGGGTCACGGCTTGAAACCGGAGAGATAGCAAAGTTCAAATCGGCAATGCTGTACGAACTGGCGGTAATGGACAGTGAGAGGGGGTGGGTTCAGCAGTTCCACTACGGAGCCATCCGCAATAACAACAGCCGGATGTTCGCACAACTGGGCCCTGATACCGGGTATGACTCCATCGGCGATTTCACGGTGGCCAAAACACTGTCAAAATTCCTTGACAGGCTTGATGCCGGAGGCCGCCTGGCCAAAACGATACTCTACAACCTGAACCCGGGGGATAATGAACTCATTGCAGCAATGACAGGCAACTTCCAGGATGGCTCAACTCCCGGAAAGATCCAGTTCGGAGCCGGATGGTGGTTCCTCGACCAGGAAACAGGCATGATAAATCAGCTTAATGCCCTCTCACTCATGGGCCTGCTGAGCAGGTTCGTGGGTATGCTCACTGACTCACGAAGTTTTGTTTCTTACCCCAGGCATGAGTACTTCCGCAGGATTCTCTGCAATATGCTTGGCGATGAAATTGAAAAAGGCAAGCTGCCTGAATCGGAGACAGATACTATCGGAAAAATGGTGGAGATGATTTCTTACTACAACGCAAAGAACTATTTCGGCTTTTGATACTTTCCAAAACGAACTGACATGTCAGGATTTAAGCGGATCAATGTTGCCATTGCAATGGAAGAGACAGGCCTGGTGCCCCTCTTCTATCACCCGGAAGCGCAGGTATGCAGGGAGGTTATAACTGCGTGCCATGACGGCGGGGCAAGAGTGTTTGAATTCACCAACAGGGGAGACTTCGCACATGAAGTCTTTGCTGAGGTGAGAAAATGGGCGTGCAAAGAGCTGCCTGACATGATGATAGGCGCCGGGTCAGTCCCTGACGCCCAGACTGCTGCCATTTTTATGCAGATGGGAGCTGACTTCATCGTCTCCCCTTCCCTGAACCCCGAAGTTGCAAGAATATGCAACAGGAGAAAAGTGCTCTGGATTGCGGGCTGCGGCACAGTTACAGAGATTTCTCAGGCTGAGGAACTTGGCGCTGAAATAGTTAAAATTTTCCCTGGCTCTGCCGTCGGCGGCCCCTCCTTTGTCAGGGCAGTCAAAGGCCCATGCCCGTGGACCAGCATAATGCCCACAGGCGGAGTTGAACCGACTCTGGAAAATCTCTCAGGATGGTTTGCGGCCGGGGTTACATGTGTAGGTATGGGATCAGCTCTCGTAACAGATAAAATCGTGAAGGCAGGAGACTGGAAATCACTTGAAAAAACCGTTCAGGAGACACTCGGAATTATTAAAAAGGTAAGGCCCGCATTGTGACGAAGGCAGGAACCCTGCCTGGAAAGCCAAAGACATTCAGCTATACATTCAACCACTTAAAAATAAATTATGTCCGCAAATACCACAGAATCCAGGATGACAAACTACAGGTGGGCAATCACCTCGCTGCTGTTCTTTTCGGTAGCCATCAACTATATGGACCGGCAGGTTCTGTCACTTACCTGGAAAGACTTCATAGCGCCTGAGTTTCACTGGACGAATAACGACTATGGCACAATTACCGGCTTTTTCTCAATCTTCTATGCCGTCTGCCTCCTGTTTGCCGGCAGGTTTGTCGACTGGATTGACACAAAGAAGGGGTTCCTGTGGGCTATTGGCATCTGGTCAGCAGGAGCCATGCTGCATGCCTTCTGCGGTATTGCCACCTCGGGGATCACTTCAGGAAAATGGCTGGTAGGATTTGAAGAGGCCAGAAAGGTCATCAGTACAGTGGATGACATCGGCATAGTTACCTCAGTCAGTGTGACCCTGTTCATATTTGCCCGTTTCGTGCTGGCCCTCGGGGAGGCGGGTAACTTCCCGGCCGCAATCAAAACCACCGCTGAGTTCTTCCCGAAGAAGGACCGCGCATTCTCTACAAGCATTTTCAACTCCGGGGCACAGGTTGGTGCACTCATCGCTCCCATTTCCATTCCGGTCATAGCTTCAAAATACGGCTGGGAGATGGCATTCATCGTAATCGGTGTAATAGGATTCATCTGGATGGGATTCTGGATCTTCATGTACAGGAAACCACATGAACATCCCGGGGTTAACCAGGCTGAACTCGACTATATCAACCAGGATGCCCTTGATGAGGTCAGGGAAAACAACAACATTGCCAGGGCAGAAAAGAAAATTCCTTTCCTGCAGACATTCAGATACAGGCAGACATGGGCATTCGCTTTCGGCAAATTCATGACTGACGGGGTGTGGTGGTTCTACCTCTTCTGGACTCCGGCATACCTCAGTGACGTGTACGGCCTTACATCCGATACAACCATGGCCAAAACGCTGATCTTCGTCCTTTACGCTATTGTGATGCTCTCAATCATCGGCGGCTGGCTGCCGAAATATTTTGTCGACAAACTGGGGATGGACCCGTATGCCGGCCGAATGAGGGCCATGCTGATCTTTGCATTTTTCCCGTTGCTTGCACTCCTGGCCCAGCCACTGGGACATACATCATACTGGTTCCCTGTGATCATCATCGGCATCGCGTGTGCAGCACACCAGGCATGGTCAGCAAACCTCTTCTCAACAATAGGTGACATGTTCCCGAAATCAGCAATTGCAACCGTGACCGGGATCGGAGGCATGGCCGGAGGCTTTGGTGCCTTCATTATCAACAAAGGTTCCGGCGCCCTGTTTGACTTCGCCTCCGGAACCACAATGGTCGACGGCAAGGCTTTAGTAATGACAAAGGACCTGCTGGCTGCAGGTGCCCAGTATCTTAACGGACCAATGAAATTCTTCGGGTTCGAGGGGATAAGGGCAGGCTACTTCATTGTCTTCTGCATCTGCGCTGTTGCATATCTTATAGGATGGGTGGTTATGAAGATGCTCGTACCAAAATATAAACCAATAGTAATTGAATAGAAATATAAGGATATGAATGATTTCAGTGACCTGAGAGGTAAGGTGGCCGCCATCACCGGCGGCAGCGGAGTGATTGGAATGACACTCGTGAAGGGACTGTGCAGTGCAGGTGTGACAGTAATAATTCTTGATCTGAATCCGGAGCGTGGCGCTGCCACTGCTGCTGAAATGGCCGCCAGACACGATTGCGGAATAGCTGCCAGTATCGCAGCTGATGTCACTGACAGGGAATCCCTTCTGCGGGCAAGAGACCAGATAAGGGAGAAATTCGGGTCACTTGACATCCTGATCAACTGCGCAGGTGGAAACAAGGCAACGGCAACAACCGCAAAAGAATTCATCGCCGGAAATGAAAAAGACCTGAAAGGAACCTTCTTCGAACTGGACATCGACGGATTTGACGGTGTTTTCGACCTCAACTTCAAGGGGACGGTTCTTCCCACAATGATCCTTGCTGAGGATATGGTCAGAAAAGGAGGAGGCGTCATCCTAAACATCTCCTCAATGAACGCCTACAGACCTCTCACAAAGATACCGGCCTATTCGGCAGCCAAGGCTGCCATAAACAACTTCACCCAGTGGCTGGCGGTCCATTTCGCCCCGGCAGGGGTAAGGGTCAATGCAATAGCACCGGGATTCCTGCTTACAAACCAGAACCGCTTCCTGCTGACCGACGAAAAGACTGGCGAGATGACCCCGCGAGGAAGGAAAATTATCTCGGCAACACCCATGGGTCGTTACGCAGAGCCCGAAGAACTTGTCGGAACCATGCTCTTCCTGCTGTCAGGCACCTCATCGTTCGTTACGGGGGTGGTGATTCCGGTCGACGGAGGGTTCAGCGCCTACAGCGGCGTCTGACGGAAACATTATCGGCCATAGGTTGTATTATAACTGAGAATCAGCACCGGCAAAAAGCATGAACAGTCTGGATAAATTCAAACCGGAAAAGGATTTTTTTATAGGGATTGACTCCGACGGTTGCGTCTTTGACACGATGGAGGTGAAGCACAAGGAGTTCTTCTGTCCGAATACGGTTAAATATTTCGGGCTTTTTGCCATTGCAAAGTACGTACGGGAGACATGGGATTTTGTGAATCTGTATTCTGTGACCCGTGGCACTAACCGCTTCCCGGCGCTGATCAGGGTCATTGATCTTCTGGCACAAAGACCCGAGGTTGCAGAACGGGGTGTGACCCTTCCTGACGTGGAGCCATTGAGGAAATGGGTGGCCGGGGAGAACAGGCTAGGCAACCCTGTCTTCAGGGAGTACGTCAGGGCCAATCCCGACCCGGCGCTTGAACGGGTTCTTCAGTGGACAATGGCTGTTAATGAGGATATAGCGAAATGGCTGCGTGACACGCCACCCTTCCCACACGCCCGGAAGGCAATTGAAAGGCTTGGCCGTGTGGCTGATGCGATAGTTGTTTCGCAGACACCCCTCGAAGCCCTGGCCAGGGAATGGAAGGAACATGAAATAGACGGCTGTGTAAAGGCAATAGCCGGGCAGGAACAGGGTACAAAGAGCGAACATATTGCAATTGCCGTGGCAGGAAGGTATCCTCCTGAAAAAATCCTGATGATTGGCGATGCCCCTGGTGATCTCAGGGCGGCCATTGACAACGGGGCCCTGTTTTTCCCGGTGATACCGGGAGATGAGGACAGCTCATGGAAACTGTTCCTTGACGAGGCGCTTGACAGGTTTCTCACAGGAACCTACAGGGGAGAATACCAGGAGAGCCTTATTGAGGCTTTCAGCCGATCTCTGCCGGAAAAGCCCCCATGGAAGCATCGGTGACAAGGCATTATGTGCCCCTGGACAGCGCCGGTGCCATGGCGGCACAACGCTCAGCCCGGGCAGGAGACAAAAAAATGAAAAGAAATGTTATACTATTCTGAAAACAGCAGTGACAGCGGGCTTGACAGGGATAAGGTCAGTGCAGCCCTTGAATCAGTCATGAGTGGTTTCACCGGGAGGAA
>DAIDJT010000007.1 GCA_027451265.1 Bacteroidales bacterium
CATCCGCCCTTCTTTACATGTATTCCGAGCGGTTTTAATAATTCAATGTAGTCATCAAGGTGGCCGTTTGATACCTGGCTGACGGATGCCATTCTGTCTTCCATTCCGAAACGGCGGTACTTGGAACTGCCCGTCTTGTGATAGGGCAGAAGGTTGATCTCCTTTATGTGACCGTTGTTGCGGCTCTCAAGAAATCGCCTGAGCTGTTCCATGTATGCGGCATCAGCTGACACCCCCGGGATGACCGGGATCCTTATCATCACATCCTTCCCCTCTGCAAGAAGCATGTCGAGGTTTGATATGATAAGGTCATTGCTCACACCGGTGTACTTCTTATGGACCTCCGGG
This sequence comes from Bacteroidales bacterium, assembly GCA_027451265.1. Classification (GTDB taxonomy): domain Bacteria; phylum Bacteroidota; class Bacteroidia; order Bacteroidales; family VadinHA17; genus SR-FBR-E99. The sequence continues at coordinate 349 of DAIDJT010000007.1, forward strand.
TCAATGTGTTTTATATCATAAAGGAAAAGATCGGTTACAGGCATTACCGACTGAAGTATCTCGCGGCGCACGTAACCTGATGTGTCGACGGTGGTATGAAATCCGGACTGTTTCAGGAGTGTCAGCGTCTCGCACAGGAAGACCGGTTGCATCAGGGGTTCGCCTCCCGAGAAGGTGACTCCGCCTCCTGAATGTTCCATGAAGACCCGGTCTGACTGCACTTTTGCAAGAATTTCCTCCGGTGAGTACTCATGGCCCACCTGCTCCTGTGATTTGAACTCCCTGTCTCCTACCCTGTCGATTCTTTCGACCATGCGGATACCCTTCTCCTTACCTTCCGGATTGTGGCACCACCAGCAGTCAAGCGGACATCCTTTCATGAAAACCGTGACCCTGATGCCGGGGCCGTCATGAATTGCATATCTTTTTATACTGAATACAAAGCCTTTCATAATGTAACAATGGATTTCGGGAATAAAGAGAAAGGGACCGGGGTTCGCAAACCCCTCATGAAAGGCTACCTGGCATAGAACATAAGGCAATGATAAAGCCTCCTGCCAAGGCGGTTCATCATAAACCTGTGTTCCATACTGTTCATACCCGTAATCTGAAACACAAAGGTAAGAAATGATTCTGAAAACACCAAAACCGGGGGCCCGGCCGGTTACATGAATTTCTTTTTCAAAAATTAATGTATTGTAAATATGATACTTATGGCATACCTCCTTTGGTTAACAAAAGATTAACAAAAAAACCATGCAACAGAGCAGGGTGTTCCCGGTCTTTATATCGGAAAGAAGATGGAAAAGGACAGTTCCGACTTCTTACAGGACAGTTGGGTGTTTAACAAAAACGGGTCAGTCATGAAAAGAATTTCATTTTGTCTGGTGTTGTTTGCAGCGTTCTCGGTGCTCTCGTTTGGAAAGGTGATTGTCAGGGGTGAGTCGAATACACCTTTTGGCACATACACCATTGAACGTCTGGATGAGAAGGTAATGCTGGCAGGTGAGGAGATGAGATGCTACCTCATCACCTATGAAAAATCACCTTTACAGGTAAAGGTTATTGTTGACAGGGAGAAGAGGTGTAAAAACTATGTGGTTATCACTGACGGCCTTTCGGTGATGTACAAATGCGACGGAAGGTTCTTCGGGGTCAACAGGGTTGGTGAAAAGTACAAGACTGCCGGAATTGCAGCCTGCGATGAGAAGCTTGACAGGTATGACTACTTCCACCAGAAGGTCATTTCCCAGGGCGTTACAGAAGAATTTGATGCAACCATGTTGATTGCATGCTACTTCCCGGAGCTGATCAAAGAGTAGCTTCCAAAAGAAAGTTTTTTTTCCTTCCTTAATCAGGCCGTCCGGCCTGTCTACGATCAGGTTTAGGTTGAAATGAAGATACCCCGTGCGGGTATCTTCTTCTTTTTTAATATGACAATTATCAATTGTGCAGCGCCAAACAGGCTTATCTTTGAAGTTAAATAGCCTGTTCTCTTCGGGGACTGCAGCGGAATACTCAAGATAATGAAACAGAAGATAAGATTCAGCCTCCTGTACCGTGACATGTGGCAGTCATCGGGCAAATACCAGCCGAGGGTTGATCAGCTGACAGCTGTGGCGCCTCACATAATTGAGATGGGGTGTTTTGACCGGATTGAGACCAACGGAGGGGCATTTGAGCAGGTTCAGCTTCTGTACGGTGAGAACCCCAATACGGCTGTAAGGGAGTGGGTTAAGCCCTTCAACAGTGCGGGAATACAGACGCACATGCTTGAGAGAGCTCTCAATGGTCTCCGGATGTATCCTGTGCCGGCTGATGTACGGAAGCTTATGTACACGGTCAAGAAAGCACAGGGGGTAGATATTGCGCGCTCTTTCTGCGGGCTTAATGATCACCGTAACCTGGAGCTCTCGGTAAAGTATGCCCGCGAAGCGGGAATGATCTCCCAGGCAGCGTTATCAATCACCCACTCTCCGGTGCATACCGTGGATTATTTTATGAGTGTGGTTGACCGGGTAATTGAATATGGCGCAGACGAGATATGCCTCAAGGATATGGCAGGTGTAGGCCGGCCCGCCTCCCTCGGTGAACTGGTAAGGAGGATAAAGAATAAATACCCGGGAATAATTGTACAGTATCACGGCCACAGCGGGCCGGGCATGTCAGTGGCCTCGATGCTTGAGGTTGCCAGGGCCGGCGCCGATTACCTCGATGTGGCAATGGAGCCTCTCAGCTGGGGCATGGTCCATCCCGATGTTATCGCCGTGCAGGCTGTGATGAAGGATGCGGGGTTTGATGTACCTGAGATCAACATGGACGCCTATATGAGGGTAAGGTCACTGACCCAGGAATTCATCAATGACTTCCTGGGGTACTTCATTGACCCCCGCAACAGGCAGATGACCTCCCTCCTTATTGGTTCCGGCCTCCCGGGAGGAATGATGGGGAGCATGATGGCTGACCTGAAAGGTGTTCACCAGGGGATCAATGCTGCCCTGAAAGCCAGGAACAAGCCTGAGATGACGGAAGATGAACTGGTGGTGCAGCTCTTCAGGGAGGTTGAACATATATGGCCCATGATGGGGTATCCGCCACTTGTGACACCATTCAGCCAGTATGTCAAGAATGTGGCTCTCATGAACATCGTCTCACTGGTAAACGGCAAGGAGAGATTTTCAATGATTGACCCGAACACCTGGGATATGCTGCTGGGACGTGCTGGCACTCTTCCCGGCCCGCTGGCACCCGAGCTGGTTGAACTGGCCAGGAAGGAAGGGAAGGAATTCTATGAAGGAAATCCGCAGGACAACTACCCTGATGCCCTCGACACCTACCGTAAGGAGATGGAAGACAACGGATGGCCTGTCGGACCCGACGAAGAGGAGCTCTTTGAACTGGCAATGCATGACAGGCAATACCGCGATTACAAGTCGGGAGTGGCACAGAAAAGATTCCTGAAGGAGATAGAGGATAAACAGGCTGAGGTGTCAAAGGGTGCTCCCGCTAAAACAACGCCCCGGAAACTGCTTCATTCACCCGAGGGAGGAATAGCTTTCCTCTATTCAGGAGGAACAGCGACATACTGGCCCAGTGAGGAAATGCTCAACGTCGGGGAAAAAGTTAAGAAAGGTGAGATTCTGATGTATATTATGATCGGCAAAACCATCAGGGAGGTGATATCTGACCGTGAAGGCATCATTAAAAAAATCCTTGTCAGAAGCGGTGACAAGATAAGCAAGGGAGATCCCCTGATTGAATTCAGCTAGACTGTTGCCGGCAGTTATGCTGCAAAACAGGGTGACAGATCTAAGTTCCGTTGTATTTTAAGGCTTTAATACATATTTTAGCCATCCGAATCTTAACCCAACCATTATGAAAAGAATCCTGATCATGTTGTTGATTGCCTCTCTTGGTGTTATCTCCTGCAGGAAAGAGAAATGCGGGAATCCGTTTTACTGTGACTGGGACACACCTTTTGAAGTTCCCCCGTTTGACAAAATTAAATTTGAACATTTCAAACCGGCTTACCTCAAGGGAATGGAAGAAGAGATGGCAGAGGTCAATGCCATAATCAGCAATCCAGAGGAGCCTACCTTTGACAACACAATCAGGGCAATGCAATTCACCGGCAAGCTTATGGAGAAGGTTCAGCGCGCACTGGGCCCACTCAGCGGTGCAAACACCAATGACTCGTTACAGGCACTGCAAAGGGAGATGAGTCCACTTCTCTCAAAGCACAGGGATGATATAGCACTTAATGAAAAGCTTTTTGAAAGGGTGAAATCGGTTTATGAAAACCGCGATAAGTTCGGTCTCACTCCGGAGGAAGTCAAACTGCTTGAAGATGAGTATCTCGGGTTCGTCAGGAGCGGTATAGGCCTCTCTCCCGAGAATAAGGAGATCCTCCGTAAGCTCAACAGTGACCTGGCACTCCTGGGAGTCAAATTTGGAGAGAACCTTCTGGCAGAAACCAATGACTTCACCCTTGTAATTGACAATGAACCTGATCTCTCAGGCCTTCCTGATGGGATCAGGGCACAGGCAGCTGAAGCCGCAAAGGCCAGGGGGATGGAAGGCAAATGGCTCTTCACTCTCCAGGCACCAAGTTACTTCCCCTTCATGACCTATGCTGACAACAGGGCACTGCGGGAGAAGATGTTCAGGGGATACAGCATGCGTGGCAACAACGGCAATGAACATGACAACAACAAGATTCTGGCTGACATAATAAGGCTGCGCGTCGAAAAGGCGAGGCTGCTTGGTTACGAGAGTCATGCCGATTATGTTCTTGAGCTCAACATGGCCAAAGAGCCTGAGACAGTACTGAATTTCCTGGCACAAATATGGGAAGCAGCACTCCCGGTGGCAAAGGCCGAAGCTGCAGCTCAGCAGGGACTGATTGACAGGGAAGGCAGCAAATTCAAACTCGAGCCATGGGACTGGTTCTACTACACCGAGAAGATCCGGAAGGAGAAGTATGACCTGAGTGATGAGGAGACGAAACCATATTTCTCAGCCAGAAACGTCACTGACGGAATGTTCTATGTTGCCAACAGGCTCTACGGTCTGGAGTTCAGCGAAAGAAACGACATTCCGTTGTACCATCCGGATGTCAGGACCTGGGAGGTGAAGCGTGACAACAAACACGTTGGCATCCTGATGATTGACTATCATCCCCGCGCTTCGAAGCGCGGAGGAGCCTGGTGCAGCGCCATGAGGCCCCAGAGACTTGACGAGAACGGCAATTTCGTCACCCCGCTGGTGAGTATGGTGACAAACTTCACTCCTCCCTCAGGCGATACCCCATCGCTGCTGACCCCTGACGAAGCAAGCACCCTGTTCCATGAGTTCGGTCATGCCCTTCACAACCTTTTGTCAAACACGGAGTACACCAGCGGCGTATCACGCGACTTTGTGGAGCTGCCATCGCAGATAATGGAACACTGGGTGTTCGAACCGGAGGTGCTTAAGATTTATGCTAAACACTACCAGACAGGAGAAGTCATTCCTGACGCTCTTATTGAAAAGATAGAAAAAGCCGGCAAGTTCAACCAGGGATTCATAACAACAGAGTACCTTGCAGCCTCATCACTTGACATGGAGTATCATTCCCTGACCGAGCCGGTTGAAATAAACATCGGTGAGTTCGAAAAGAAGGCGATGGATAAATACGGTCTTATAAGTGAGATCATCCCCCGCTACAGGTCAACTTACTTCAACCACATCATTGGCGGTTACTCAGCCGGATACTACAGCTATATCTGGTGCGAACAGCTTGATGCGGATGCATTCAATGCCTTTAAGGAGACAGGTGACATCTTCAATAAAGAGGTTGCAGCCCGCTTCGAGAAGGAAATACTTGCCCGCAAGGGATCAAAGGATGAACTTGAGATGTGGATAGCCTTCAGGGGACGCGAGCCGGGCATTGAAGCTCTCCTCGAAAACCGGGGCTTTAAGAATTAGTAGCCTATGTTTGCCAGGATGGGTTTACCGGTAAGGGTCTGCCTGACCCTGCTCCTTCTGATGCTGGTGCCGTGCAATGCTTTCAGCATTTCCGCCAGGATTGAGAAGGGAGTGCTTGACCTTACCGCAATTCAGCAGGGAGACGAGTTCACCGTAAGGATGAACGGCGAATGGGAGTTCTATTTCGGCAAATTCATTTATGGCACACCCGGAGAAATCTGTGATACCCTCATCCCTGACTGCTACGCCATGGTCCCTGGTTACTGGACCGCATGCACTATTGACGGCAAGAGGCTTCCGCGCTATGGATACGCCACATACAGGGTTCTGATACTCCTTCCCCGTGGATACCGTGACAGGATGGGGTTTGACATGCCGGTATTTGACACCTCCTATGAGATAAGTATCAACGGAGTCACCACAGCCAGGAACGGGACACCCGCCCGCAGCAGGGCAGAGTCAGTCCCTGACTATGAACCACTTTTCTTCAGCTATGTGCCCAGAAGTGACACCCTGGAACTGCTTATCAGGGTCTCAAACTATGAACACCGGCGAGGAGGATTCTGGATGCCGATGAAGACGGGAACCTTCCACACCATCCAGTCCAACTTTACAAACCAGTGGTTCATATCCATAGCTGTATCCGGAATGCTCCTGGCTTCGTTTATATTCTTCCTCATTTTTTACCTGCTTGACAGGAGGGACAAAAAACTGCTTATGTTTGCCGTCCTGGTTCTTTGCCTTGCCCTTCGTCCTTTTCTCTCTGCTCCATACCTGGCAACGATTGTGGAAATAAAAAACTGGAACCTCATCATCCGTGGAGAATACCTGATCCTGTTATTTATGATAACATCCGGGATGTGGCTGGCATACCTGATATATCCCACCAGGTGGTTCAGAAGGTTTGCGATTGCCACAGATGTTGTTTTTGTTCCGTGTGTGGCTGCGGTTGTTCTTCTCCCGGTCCGGTTCTTTTCATGGTCAGTATTCGGTATACAGTTCATCTCGCTATTTGCCTTGCTCTACGCGGTGTCAATGAGCATAAGGGGTGTCATTAAGGGCAACAGGATAGACATCCTTTACCTTGTGGCGTTCCTGGCCATTGTATTCGGGGTGGTCTCCGACATACTGCTTGCAAATGCACTGGAGGAGACCCAGCAACTCTACATCCTGTCATTCCTCATCCTGGTCTTCGTCATGATACAGGCAACACTGCTGATAGCCGAATGGGTAAGAAGGGGCAAGGACAGGGAGAAACTCTCGCTACAGCTTGAGGAGCTTAACCGGAGTCTTGAGAGCAGGGTCATGGAGCGTACGGGCGAGCTCATGGTACGGACTGAAGAACTGAATGCACGGAATGAACAGATTGCGCTGCAGAACAGAAAGCTCTCCGAAACAATAAACCTGAAAAACAAGATATTTTCAGTTATAGCCCATGACCTCCGGAGTCCCGTGGTTAACATCCTTTATGCCCTCTACATGCTCAAGGAGGAAGAGTTCCGTGATAAGACCGAATCACTTGCTGACTCCTGCATCCAGTACTCACAGAGGCTTATCAGCCTTCTTGAAAACATGCTTGTATGGGGAAGAGGTCAGGAAGACATGATCAGGTACGCTCCGGCCGAGAATGACCTTGCTGACATCATCCTGACCAACATAAGCATACTGAAAGACAGCGCTGACAGGAAGGAAATTGCGTTGAATTTTACGCAGGTGGGCAGGTCAAGCGGATGGTTTGACAGGGATCTGGTTGACATAGTAGTCAGGAACCTGCTCTCGAATGCAATCAAGTATTCATATCACGGAGGGAAGGTGACGGTTCATGTGAAAGGAAAGGATGAGTCATCCGAGTGGGTCACCATAAGAATTTGTGATAATGGAGTGGGGATCACTCCCGAAAGGCAGAAGAGGCTGTTTAACGGACATGAGCTTGAATCCACTCCCGGCACCGATTCGGAAAAAGGAACAGGGATAGGCCTCAGGCTTGTTTATGAGCTGGTGACACTCAGCAAAGGGACAATATCGGTGGAAAGCACTCCCGGCAACGGAACCTGCTTCACGGTACTGTTTCCCGGCTCAGACCAGGCCATCAGACTACGATGAGTGCTGACAGACCCTTGATGTCAAGCAACCTTACCTCCCTTCGCTCCACTGAGATCAGACCCTCCTCCTGCATCTCCCCTATGACCCTGGAAAGAGACGGGCGCGTCACGCCGAAGTAATCCGAGAGTTCCTGCTGTGACCGGTCAATGACCACCCGTCCTGACGAGGCTCCTGGAAGCGATGTGAGATAGTTGGCAAACTTCCCCCTGATCGTGTGAAAGGAATGGAATCTGAGTCGTCCTGAGAGAAACTGTGCCTTATTGCAAATGAAGGTGAGATAATTTGAAAGTATCCGCCTGTCGCCTGCCATCATGGCCAGGTAATCACTCTTGTTGATTATCAGCAACTCTGAATCGGTGTTCGCGGTTACGGTCACGGGATATTTTGCCGCGGCACCAAACAGCACAGCTGCAGCCAGTGCCTGGGGAGGGTTTATGTCCTCAATTTTCATGGTACGCCCCGCCAGGTCTGACATCTCTCCCCTGACGCTGCCCGACAGAACAATAATAAGCGATAATATCTCTTCGCCGGCCAGAGCGACAACTGCTCCCGAATGATAAAACCTTACCCTGAAGTTGACGGAACATGTCAGGTTTTCTATCTCATCATCACTAAGTCCCCTGAAAAGCGGGGAGTTACTTAATACCGGGAAACGCATGATTTGAATTTTTGGCTAAATGTAAAGAAAAATCACATTTTGTAACATATGTTACATGCCTGTCCGGAAATGAGGGGTACCTTTGCATTAATAATCAGATACTTTAAATGCAAAGAGACATTATAAAAATTGATGAGGAGAAGTGCACAGGTTGCGGAGTATGTGTACCCAATTGCCATGAAGGCGCTCTCCAGGTAATAGACGGTAAGGTGAGACTCGTTTCTGAGCTGATGTGTGACGGACTGGGAGCATGCATAGGGCATTGTCCTGAAGATGCCATCACCATTGAGAAGCGTGAGGCCGAACCGTATGATGAGATAGCAGTGATACGCGAAATGGTAAAAAAGGGCCCCAACACTGTCATTGCGCACCTCAGGCATCTGAAGGACCATCACGAGTACGGTTACCTTGAAGAAGGGACGACATGGCTTGAGTTAAATGGCAGCGGGTTGTCATTTGACGTGGCGGAGATCCTTGAGGCTGTAAGCGGCAGGCGCGGGCCGGCCGGTGCCACACCCGTTGACACGCAGAATCTGAACAATAACGGTAAGGAGGAAAACGGGCAGCAGCATCAGGCTGAACACCGGCACCGCTACGGGCAGCAGCCAGGGCAGCATCACGGCCAGGGGCAGCAAAGCCAGAACGGGCAGCAGCACGGACACGGACACGGACACGGACAGCATCATCACGGCGGCGGCTGCCCCGGCAGTGCCGAGAGAATGATAACGCCCGCGCCAGCCCTCACCACCGTAACGGAGGCAGCCGTGACACCGTCACAGCTCACCCACTGGCCGGTACAGATGCACCTCGTAAATCCGAACTCACCAGCATACAGGGGGGCTGACCTGCTGCTGGCGGCTGACTGTGTGGCGTTCTCCATGGGGTCATTCCACGACCGTTTTCTCAAGGGAAAGGCACTGGCAATAGCGTGCCCCAAGCTTGACCACGGAACTGAAACCTATGTAGACAAGCTGACGGTCATGATAGATACGGCAAAAGTCAACACTATCACTGTGCTGATGATGGAGGTGCCGTGCTGCGGAGGCCTGTTGCAGATGGTCAGGGCGGCACTTGCCAGGGCCTCCCGCAAGGTGCCGGTAAAAGCGGCAATAGTCAGTATCGAAGGAAAGATACTGCAGGAAGAATGGATATAAATGCATGATATTATACTGATTACAATAACTTAAAAAAATCAAGAGATGAGTATGTTTTGTTACCAGTGCCAGGAAACGGCAAAAGGAACCGGATGCTCCATCAGGGGCGTGTGCGGCAAGACTGATGATGTAGCCCAGATGCAGGACATGCTGGTATGGGTTGCCAAGGGTATCTCCATCCTGGGGACTCTTGCTCGCAGTAACCACTATTCCAGTGCAAAGATTGACCGCTTTGTGCAGGAAGCTCTCTTCACCACGATCACCAATGCGAATTTTGACAAAGTGAAGATCATTGAAAAGATCCATGAAGGGATCGCACTCAGGGACAAGTTTGCCGGTGAGATGAAGGCTCACGGCATCACCATACCGGGCAGCCTCCATGAAAGTGTTACATGGAGACCTGCCGGTGAGGCTGACCTTGTAGCCAAAGCCGCCACGGTGGGTGTCCTCTCAACAACGAATGAAGATGTCAGATCACTCCGTGAACTGACAACCTATGGTGTGAAAGGCATGGCAGCGTATGCAGAGCATGCCGGTAACCTGGGGTTCAACAGTGACAACGTTGACGCTTTCATCCAGAGGGCCCTTGCAGCAACCACTGACGACACCCTTTCTGCTGATGACCTGGTGGCTCTGGTCCTCGAGACAGGCAAGCACGGAGTGGAGGTGATGGCACTGCTTGACAAGGCTAACACTACCTCGTATGGCAACCCAGAAATCACAGAAGTGAACATTGGTGTAAGGAAGAACCCAGCCATCCTTATCAGTGGCCATGACATGAAGGACATGGAGGAATTGCTCCGCCAGACCGAGGGATCGGGGGTTGATGTTTATACCCACAGTGAGATGCTGCCCGCCAATTATTATCCCGCTTTCAAGAAGTACAGCCACTTCGTTGGAAACTATGGCAACTCATGGTGGAAGCAGACTACTGAATTCGAGACCTTCAACGGCCCGGTTCTCTTCACAACCAACTGTATTGTTCCGCTTCGCGACAGCTACCGTGACCGTGTTTATACGACCGGTTCGTCTGGCTATCCTGGCTGCCCGCATATTCCGGACAGGGCACCCGGCAAGGAGAAGGATTTTTCGGCCATCATAGAGCATGCAAAGAGATGTCCTGCACCGGTCGCCATTGAAGAGGGCACAATCATTGGCGGTTTTGCACACAACCAGGTTGTCAGACTTGCCGACAAGGTTGTTGATGCTGTGAAGAGCGGGGCAATACGCAAGTTCTTCGTCATGGGCGGATGCGACGGCCGCATGAAGAGCCGCGAATACTATACCGAGTTTGCGCAGAAGCTTCCGAAGGATACGGTCATCCTCACAGCAGGATGTGCCAAGTACCGCTACAACAAGCTGAAACTCGGAGACATCAACGGCATCCCGCGCGTACTTGATGCCGGCCAGTGCAATGACTCCTACTCACTTGCCGTCATAGCCCTGACCCTCAAGGACATCTTTGGCAAGAATGATATCAACGAACTGCCGATAGCCTACAACATCGCATGGTATGAGCAGAAAGCGGTGATTGTTCTGCTGGCCCTCCTTTATCTTGGAGTGAAGAACATCCATCTCGGACCCACACTCCCCGGATTCCTTTCACCGAATGTAGTGAACGTCCTGGTGGAGAAGTTCGGGATCACAGGCATAACCACACCTGATGAGGATATGAAGATCCTGCTTAACTGACAGTTGTTGCCATGCTGGCCGCTCCGGCACATGACCGCGGAAACGACGGCAAAAAAGCATAGTGAGAAAATCGCCCCCCGCGGGGCGATTTTTTTGCATTCGGCCCAGTAGAGATTTTTATAGCCTGTGGCTGTTTTTTCGCAGCCCGCTGCCTGATTTTTTTCGCAGCCCGGTGCCTGATTCTTTATGCAACCTGGTGCTTGTTTTTCTAGCACCCTGACTTCTGCATTATGTGATATTTATGCACATGGCGATGAGCCATGTGCATAAATAATTATCTTAGTATTATAAATAGCAGCGGCAATAGTTCTTTAAATTCTAAAGTCATGGATGTACCTGCATTTACGCCTGGAACCGGTATCCTTATCGGCCTTGATATCGGCTCGGTTTCCCTTAACAGTGTTGTAATGGATGAAGATTACAACATCCTGGAAGACTATTATGATTATGTCCATGGCAAACCGTTCAGTGTTTTGCATGACAGGCTTACACGGCTGTTGGGTGATCACCCTGACGGGAGCATCAGGGGTCTGGCCATCACCGGTGCCGGGGGCAGGCTGGCAACAGAGCTCATTGGCGGCCTCTGTGTAAATGAAATCATTGCACAGGCAACATCAGCTTCCAGGCTTTTTCCCGATGCACGTACGGTAATTGAGATCGGTGGAGAAGATTCCAAGCTGATAATTCTTGAAAGTGACGGAGCCGATGATTACCCGAGACTGGTTGATTTCGAGATGAACAGCATATGTGCAGCCGGCACAGGGTCCTTTCTTGACCAGCAGGCAAGGAGGATAGGGGTGCGCATTGAGAATGAGTTTGGTGAACTGGCCCTGAAGTCGGTCTCTCCTCCCCGCATCGCGGGGCGGTGCAGTGTCTTCGCAAAGAGTGACATGATCCATCATCAGCAGATCGCCACACCACTCCATGACATAGTTGCAGGGCTGTGCTTTGCCCTTGCACGCAACTTCCGAAGCACCGTAGCCCGGAGGAAGGAGATGAAGAGACCGGTGTTGTTCACCGGCGGCGTTGCAGCCAACGCCGGTATGGTCAGGGCTTTCAGGGAGGTTCTTGAACTCAGCCCCGGGGAGCTGATCATACCTGAACACCATGCATCAATGGGCGCTATAGGTGCAGTGATGTACTCACGCCTTAACGGCAATTCGGTTAATGGCTTCACCGGGCTGGAGAAACTTGAGGAATATCTCCGGAAGAGCACAGCATCGTTTGTCAGCCTGCCCATGCTGAAAGAATCGGCGGCACTCTACAACAAGGATGTAAAGATAAAAAGCAACGGAAAGGGCAAGCTGCGCGTTTACCTGGGAATCGATGTCGGATCACTGAGTACCAACGTTGTACTCATTGACCCTGAACATAATGTTGTGGCGCGCCGCTACCTCCCGACGGCCGGCAAGCCACTGGAGGCAATAAAAAAGGGTCTGAGCGAAATCTTCGATGAGGCAGGTAATTTTGTTGAGGTTATAGGGGCTGGCACAACCGGCTCCGGAAGGTATCTGACAGGAGACTTCATAGGTGCTGACGCCATAAGGAACGAAATCACCGCACAGGCAACAGCTGCCATCGACTATGACCCCACTGTTGACACCATCTTCGAGATAGGCGGACAGGATTCAAAGTACATCAGCATAGAAAACGGGGTGGTGGTTGATTTCGAGATGAACAAGGTCTGTGCCGCAGGAACCGGCTCATTCCTGGAAGAGCAGGCCGAGAAGCTGAACATAAAAATAGTCGGGGAGTTCGGTGACCTGGCACTCAGAAGCAAGAGCCCGGTGAAGCTTGGTGACCGCTGCACGGTCTTCATGGAGTCAGACCTTAACACCTTCATGCAGAAGGGAGCCAGGGATGAGAACCTGGTCGGCGGCCTGGCTTATTCAATAGTTTACAATTACCTCCAGAAAGTGGTGGCAGACCGCAGGATAGGCGACCGCATCTTTTTCCAGGGCGGTGTCACCAACAACAAGGCAGTGGTGGCTGCCTTTGAACAGGTGCTTGGCAAAGAGATAATCATCCCGCCGCACTTTGATGTCACAGGAGCCATTGGAGCCGCCATACTTGCCCAGAGGTCAATGACCGAAGGACAGAAGACAACTTTCAAAGGCTTTGGCATAAGGAATGCAGGCTATGAAATCAGCCGGTTTGTATGCAACGGTTGTGTCAACCACTGCGAGATCAGCAGCGTGAAGATAGAGGGTGAAAAGAAACCGCTCTTCTACGGGGGCAGATGCGAAAAATGGGAGACAGACAGCAGGAAGAAAAAGAATGATCATATACCCAACCTTTTCCTGAAGAGGACGGAAATGCTCATGGGCGATTACCGGGAGCAGGAGCCTGACGGCAGACCCACTGTGGGTATCCCGAGGGCCCTGATGATATATTACCAGCAGTTCCCCTTCTGGAGGACTTTCTTTGAGGAACTCGGCTTAAGGGTTGTGCTCTCACGTGAGTCTGACAGGGCGCTGGTCACACGCTCCCTGGAGACGGTTACCTCGGAAACATGCCTGCCGGTTGAGCTTATGCATGGCCATGTTATTGACCTGATTGAGAAGGGAGTTGACTATGTATTCATGCCCTTCATCGTCAGCGGCAAATACAAGGAGGGAGACACCACCAGCAACTCCAACTGCCCCTGGATACAGTCGTTCCCGTTCATGGTGAGGGCGGCCCTACGTGACCGGGTTGATGAAAAGAAATTCCTCACCCCCACCCTTCACTTCAGGTATTTTGAAGGGGCGCTGACAAAAGAGATGACGTCATTTTTCGGCGAGAGGCTGGGCTTTGACGCTGCGACGGTAAAGAAGGCGCTGATGAAGGCAGACGGCAAGCAGACAGCTTTTGAGAGAGGCGTGGCTGAGTATGGGCGCAGGGTGATGGCTGAAATTCCTGCGGGGTGCCGGCCTGCCGTCATACTTGGAAGGCCCTACAACAGCACTGATCCTCACCTCAATCTCAGCCTTGCCGAGAAACTCATCGCGCAGAACGTGATGCCTGTTCCTCTTGACATGCTTGACATTTCGGTTGCTGATCTATATAAAAACTACCGGAACATGTATTGGCCCAACGGTCAGAAGATAATTGCAGCAGCCCGGCACGTGGCACAGACAGACGGCCTTTATGCAGTCTATATCAGCAACTTCAGGTGCGGCCCTGATTCATTCATATGGCATTATGTCACCGAGGAGCTCAAGGGCAAGCCGTTCCTTCACCTGGAAGTGGACGAGCACTCAGCCGATGCCGGCATGGTTACGCGTATAGAGGCCTTTCTCGACAGCCTGGAGGGATCAGAGAAGAATGCAAAAAAGGTTATTGAGGTCATCAGACCACGTCCAGGCCTCCCTGAACCTCCGGCACACAGGACCCTCTATTTTCCATACATGCATGACGGGGCCCGTTTTGTTGCTGCAGCAGCGAGGAGCGTCGGCATCCCATCGGAGGTACTGCCCCGGCAGACAGAGGAGGATATCGCCCTCGGAAGGAAGTACACCTCATCAAAGGAATGCTTCCCGATGATCTGCACCACCGGCAGTTTCCTCCGCAAGCTGATGGAACCGGGAGCTGATCCCTCCCGTATGAGTTTCTTTATGCCTGATCATAACGGACCCTGCCGGTTCGGACAGTACAACCAGTTCCAGAGGATACTGTTTGACAGGCTGGGCTACAAAGACGCGGAACTGGTGACCCCGTCAAACGACACTGCATATGCCGACCTTGCCGGTGACCGCAGCCGGCAGTTCAGGATCAATGCCTGGAAAGGATTCGTGGCATTTGACTTCATCAGGAAACTGTACAGGGAGATCAGACCCTATGAGCTCAATGCCGGCGACAGCGAAGCCGTCTATCAGAAAGCCCTCGTTAAAACTGAGGCTTCAGTGGAGAAAAACTGCAGAGGTCTTCGCCGGGTGCTGGTTGAAACAGCTTCAGAATTCGTGGCGGTTAAAGTTGACAAGAGCCGGCGCAAACCGGTGATAGCCGTGCTGGGTGAGATATTCATGCGTGACAACGCGGGCTGTAACGGCAACATTGCCAACCGCCTTGAGGCCCTTGGCGCCGAGGTGCTGATAGGGCCCTTCTCGGAATGGATCACGTACTCCACGCACCGCTATACCCGTGACAGCAGATGGAAAAACGACATGAAGGGGATGCTCAGGTCGAAGATACAGGGTATTGGCCAGGAGGTCATCGTTGACTACCTGCTGAGAGGAATAAGGAAGCTGAGTGATACCACCAAGGATGTGTCACTCCATGAGATGCTCAGGCTGAGCAACAGGTATGTAAGTGAATTCTATGACGGTGACCCGCCCATAGCCCTCGGCATGTCTTCAGCGCTGGCAGGGAGAGGCGTATCAGGGATAGCAGCCATCCTGCCCTTCACCTGTATGCCCGGAACGCTTATTGCATCTGTAAGTGACTCCTTCAGGAAGGATCATGACAACATACCTTTCCTCAACATACCATATGACGGGCAGGACAGCGTCTCCCTTGAGACCAGGCTGCAGGCTTTCTTTTTCCAGGTCAGGGAGTATGCTGAGGCTCACCCACAATGGTCATCTCATCAATGAGATAACCGGCACCGCCAAGTTTTTCTATCAGGAAGAGTGCATACCTGATATCAAGGCTGATGTTCCGGCTCTGCAGGGGATTGTACATAATGTCTGATGCAACGCCTTCCCATGCACGGTCAAAGTTGACTCCTATCAGGTGACCATATGCATTCAGCACCGGACTGCCTGAGTTGCCTCCTGTGGTGTGGTTGTTGGCAATAAAGCATACCGGCATTTCACCGTCAACCCCGTACCTGCCGAAATCCTTTTTCTCATATAGCTCCCTGAGCCTGTCAGGCACATCATAATCATAAATCTCCGGGTTATCCTTCTCCATCACGCCGGTAAGGGTTGTCTGATGCTCATAATACACAGCATCGCGTGAGTCGTAGCCCATCACCTTCCCGTATGCCAGCCTCAGTGTTGAGTTTGCATCGGGGTAGAATACCTTGTCTCCACCCTGTTCCATCTGGGCGGCCATATAAAGCTTGTTGAGCTCTGCCAGCCTGGCATCTGCGGCAGAAAGCTCTCCCCTGATACGTGATTCAATCAGGTCTGATGCAGAAACCGCCAGCCTGTAGAAAATATCCTTTTGCATCTTTTTGGGATCGAAGTTGCTTATCAGTGCCTTAACCCTGTTCTCATCAGTAAAGATTGATTTATCAAAAATCTTTGCCGCCACTGACTTGAAATCGCCCTTGCATGAAGCAGCCAACTCCTTGTAAGCATCAGTCTGCCACTCACTTTCAATATTCCTGCCGTAAAGATCCATGACCGCAACAAAGAGTTGTTCCGAAACGTTGCGGTCAAAATTGCGGAAGAAACCGTCAGCATATTCCTGCAGCCTCTCAAGTTCCTTGCCGAGCCCGGGATCCTTCTTGGCAGCCAACTCTGCAGCCCTCCTGAAGGCCCCGGCAAGCGATGCGGGTTCCACTCCTGCAGCGCCAAATACATCACCCGTGTAGGAGTTAACGAGGTAGTTGTGCGTATAGGCGGGGTAGATTTCCGCATACCCGTCAAGGATCTTTCCATACTTGCGTACCCGTTCCGGATCGGCAGCAACCCATTGCCTGAACTCTTTCTCAAAGGCCTCCTTGAGTGCGACACCGTTCATCTTGTCAAGGCTCTGAATCTCCCCTATCGATTTCTTCCAGCCGTTGGCAAGGCCAAACGATTTGCCTGAATACTTCAGCCTTACCAGCGGGTCTTTTGCCATCTCCTGCTCCATAATTGATATCTTTTTCCCGCGGATCTCCACCATTTTCGGGTAGATGACATCCTTAAGCATCCGGATGTGATATGACGGAGCATACTCCTGTGTTCTTCCGGGATATCCGAAGACCATTGTAAAGTCGCCTTCCTTCACACCTGCAATTGACACAGGGAAATGATATGCAGGATGATATGGTACATTATCAGCTGACCATGCCGCGGGTTTATTATCCTTGTCAGCATAGACCCTGAAAAGTGAGAAGTCGCCTGTATGCCTCGGCCATACCCAGTTGTCAGTATCACCACCGAACTTGCCGATGGCCGAGGGCGGAGCTCCCACAAGACGTACATCGCGGAAGACCTCATTGACGATCAGGAAATACTGGTTGCCAAGGAAGAAAGGCCTGACGGCCGAACGGTAGTTATTACCCCTGACAGCTTCAGCATTGATGGCAGTGATGTTTGCATTGATGATCTCATCACGCTTGTTCTTGTCCATGTCATCAGTCACCCCGTTGAGTACCTTGTCGGTGACATCTTCCATGTACTTCAGGATGGTGACCGAGAGCCCAGGGTTTGCAAGCTCCTCAGCATTGGAGGCAGCCCAGAAACCATTTCTCAGGTAATCATGCTCAAGGGTGGAGTGATTCTGGATATACCCGTATCCACAGTGATGGTTGGTAATTATCAGTCCCTTGTCAGAAATGAATTCGCCTGTGCATCCTCCTCCGAACAGTACAACGGCGTCCTTCATTGATGCCCTGTTTATGCTGTAGATATCTTCGGCTGTCAGTTTGAAGCCGTTCTCCTGCATCAGTTTGATATTGTACTTTTCAATAAGCACGGGTATCCACATCCCTTCATCAGCGAAGGCTCCCGGTGCAACCATGGCAAGCAGCAGCGCTATTGCGAACAGTTTCTTCTTCATATTATTCTGGTTTTGTTTCCTGTATTGCTCATGTAATTTTCCCCGGTAAACTGCAGAAGTGCGGTGTACAGCTCGCTTACCGGCATTCCTACTACATTGTAGTATGACCCTTCTATTCCTGTTATGCCCCTCAGTCCGATCCATTCCTGGATGCCATAGGCCCCGGCCTTGTCCAGAGGCCGGTAGTTATGCACATAGTATTCAATTTCATCATAGTCCAGTTCCCTGAAGGTGACACCGGTGGTGACTGAAAAAACTGATTCTTTCATGCTGTCTTTCAGGCAAATACCTGTAATAACATCATGTCTGCAACCCGAGAGTTGTCTCAGGAAGCGCATTGCCTCCGCCTCATCGGAAGGCTTGCCAAGGTTCATGCCGTGGCACCATACGATGGTGTCAGCAGTGATGAGAACCTGCCCGGGTACAAGTGGCCTGGTCCATGAGGCCGCCTTGCCTGTTGCAAGGAACTCGGCAATCTCTTTCCCCCTGAGGTGCGGGGGCCAGTTCTCCTCAAAGCCGGTGACAGCTGTCCTGAACCTGAAGCCGGCTTCCTTCATTAACTGCCGGCGCCTTGGCGATGCCGAGGCAAGTATCAGATCATAATCCTGCAGGCTGTCAGAAAACATTCCAGGCAATATTTCCAGAGGTGATGATTGCGCCAGCAACCAGTGAATAAAGAATACCGGAAAGCATAACCAGTTTCATGAGGGTGCTGGCGAAATGAAGGTGCTGCTTCTCCCTGGCAGTAATAACCCTGTAAATGACAATCGCCAGCGGCAACGCCAGCAGCAGGGATATATATATCAGGGTGATCATGTCATGCAAATACCTTTTCCAAACAATGTAAAGAAGGATAATAGTTGCCAGTGCCAGAATCACCACAATTACCCGGCATACTGACAGCCCCGATATCACCGGAAGTGTTTTTCTCCCTGTTTCACGGTCACCTTTACAATCCTCCATATCCTTGATTATCTCTCTCAACAGTGTTGTCATGAAGGCGAACAGCGCGAAACCGCCCACCCACCAGAAAAGTATGGCTACACCTGGGAAATCAACTGCTGCCTGTGAGTAATACCTGTAAATGGGTCCTGCGTCATAGACCACCACAACCATCGGTACCAGCGCCACAAGGAGGGCCACAATGACATTTCCGACAAGGAGCTGTCTCTTGTACGTGGTGCTGTAAAACCACAGCAGACCGGAAATAAGGACAAAGAAAATGCCCATCCAGACAAATCCGACACGGGCCGAAACGTAAGTGCCTCCGATCACCCCGAGAACGTTGAAGATATTGTGATACATCATGGCCATCCTGCGGGTTATGGTATTTCCGACAATGATTGATCCCCTGTTGATCAGGTCGGCACGGATGTCAAAGTAGTCATTGATTACATACCCGGCTGCAGTGATCAGGCAGGTTGAGACAACCAGGATCACGAAGTCTATCCAGCCCAGCCGGAAGGTCATTATGGTACTTATGACAGGGTCACCTGCAAGGTTCACCGGCATGGCGCCAAGCAGGGGTCTTATGATTGCGTACCTCATAAGCATCATCGTCATAGCCACAACCAACAGGTTGGGCAGTCTGACAAGGGTCATGAGGTCCGTCAACTTCTCACCACGAGAATGCTTCATGATCCATCCAGTTTTTATGGAGACGGAGCGCCTGTTCAATCACATCGCGGACGCATCCCTCACCCCCTTTTTTGTCTGAAATGTATACTGCTATCTGTTTTATCTCACTGTCTGCATCGGCCGGACAGGCCGGAAGACCCACCATCTTCATCACCTCAAAGTCAGGTATGTCATCTCCCATGTACAGCACACTCTTAAGGTCTATGTTCCAGCGTGCCACAAGTTCTTTCATGCTGTCCTTTTTGGTGCGGGAATTCAGAAAGATATCATTGACACCCAGGGTTTTAAGCCGCTTTATATACTCCTTTGAATTTGCTCCCGAGATTACCCCCACATGATATCCCTTCCTGACTGCCAGTTGAATGGCATAACCGTCGCGGAGATTGACTGTCCGGAGGGGCATGCCCCATACTGAAAGTGCAATGGTCTGTGTTGACAGTACCCCGTCAATGTCAAAGACAAAGGCTTTTACACCCCGGAGCTCTTCCTTGAAATTTGTCATCGTTTCCTGTTCCTGTAATGGCTGGCTATCATCCTGCTGACAAGCCGGTAAAGTTTCTGGTATTGTGGAGAGAAAGATAGCAATTCGATGTGACTTTTTACAGTACCGGCATCATGTCTTACGGCAGGGCCGGTCTGGGCGGCTTCAGGGCCGGTGCGCACTGCCTTCCGGATCGTTTCTTCCATCAGCGGGCGCAGAAGGGCCGGATCAAAACCTGCCTCCCTGGCCACATCCCCGCCGGCAGTCATCATGAAGTTTGAGAAGTTGTTTGTAAAGACTGCAGCCAGGTGAAGCTGTTTCCGCTTCACTGAATCACACTCCCATACTCCTGCCCCGATGCTTTCACCCGTATTCCTGAGTACTTCCATGGCATGACTGTCTGTTGCTTCAACGAAGAAGGGCACCTTTCCGAGATCAGGAGGAAATCCCTTTGTGAATGTCTGCAGCGGGTACAGTACACCGGCTCCCTTTGACCGCCCCAGGGCCTCAAGAGGTATGCTGCCGGCAGTATGGGCAATGACAGTACCGGTGTGAACGGTTGCTGATGAAGCCACCTGTTCCACTGCGGCGTCACTGACACAAATAAGGAGGAGATCACACTCATCGGGGATAACCAGATCATGGCGGTATTCAGCTCCGGTTGCTGCTGCCAGACCGCTGGCGGTCAGGCCGTTGCGCGAAGCAACTGACAGTATCCGGTGACCGGCAGCAGCCAGCCCTGTGGCAAGCGACTCAGCCACATTACCCGCGCCGATGAATGATATGTTGTAGGTAGCCACCGCTGCTGCCGGATCATTGTGTCAGTCAGTGGCGTCACTTGCCCCAGTCATACGAGGATATCCCCGTAACCTGTACCTGGTAGATCTTCATATAACTGTAATAATACGAGTTACTGCTGTTCATCAGGTAGTTGCACTCATAAAAGTACGGCCCTGAAACCAGTATCTCCTCACCCTGGCCGTACTTTGTCAGTTCACTGATCCATTGAGAGGGGTTGCAGAAGTAATATACCGAATATGAGTCCCATAGTGTGGAAAACCGTGCTGTCTTGTTGACCGCGTCATATGAGATATATACATGTGCCTGTTCAAGAGTGTCAAGTGCGTCACCGTCACAACCGCATTTGGGTTGTTTTTTGCAGCCCGCCGTCAGTGCAACCAGGGCTGCAACTGCGAAAACCAGGGCTATTGTAGCCTTCATCCTGTTTCTTTTCATGATTATGAGCTGATTTGACACTGCAAAATAAGGTTTATTTTAATTCCCTGCAAATAGGAAAGCCGGTTGAATTCTCAACCGGCTTATCTTCAATATGTTCAGATATCATGCCTGCGCCGTCGGTCCCCCGAAGGTTACCGGCATTACAGGGCCTGATCCCTTGACTTCGCGTATCGGGCCGTGGACGGCTTCGTACTTTGAAATATTGTCACTGAGGGCAGCCACAAGCCTCTTGGCATGTTCCGGGGTCAGGATGATTCTCGACTTGACCTTTGATTTGGGAACGCCCGGCATGATCCTTATGAAATCAATGACGAACTCCGCAGGCGAGTGGGTAATGACTGCCAGGTTTGAATAGACTCCCTCGGCTACATCCTCGGTGAGCTCTATGTTGAACTGGCCCTGATTTTTGACGTCTGACATGATAGCGTGCTTTAGTCCTGTTCTACTTCGCTGGGACTCTGCCCTGCATGAACAAGTGATTCATAGTCATCAAGTGATCCGACAATGATGTTGTTGTACTCCCTGAGGCCTGTGCCTGCCGGGATGAGGTGTCCGACGATGACATTCTCCTTGAGACCCTCAAGGAAGTCGATCTTCCCGAGTATTGCAGCCTCATTGAGGACCTTGGTAGTCTCCTGGAATGATGCTGCCGAGAAGAAGCTGTTCGTCTGGAGAGCAGCGCGGGTGATACCCTGAAGTACCTGCTGTGATGTGGCCGGTACGGCATCCCTTGCCTCAATCAGTTTGAGGTCGCGGCGCTTGAGAAGCGAGTTTTCATCCCTGAGCTTGCGGGCGGTGATGACCATCCCTGGCTTCAGCGTCTGACTGTCACCTGACTCAAGGATAATCTTCTTACCGTAAACCCAGTCGTTCTCATCCATGAACTCCAGCTTGTCAACAATCTGGCGTTCGAGGAACTTTGTGTCACCCGGGTCAATTATCTCCACCTTGCGCATCATCTGCCTGACGATTGTCTCAAAGTGTTTGTCATTGATCTTCACACCCTGCAGACGATACACTTCCTGCACCTCGTTGACAATATACTCCTGGACCTTTGTGGGGCCCTTGATGGCAAGGATGTCTGAAGGAGTAATGGCACCGTCAGAAAGTGATGTGCCGGCTCTTACATAGTCATTCTCCTGCACAAGAATCTGTTTTGACAGTGGCACAAGGTACTTCTTCATCTCTCCTGTCTTGGAGGTGATTGTAATCTCCCTGTTACCCCTCTTGATCTTGCCGTAAGTCACCTCACCGTCAATTTCGGTAACGATAGCAGGGTTGGACGGGTTACGTGCCTCGAACAGCTCGGTCACCCTCGGCAGACCGCCGGTGATGTCACCTGACTTACCTACAGCCCTCGGTATCTTGACGATTGTGTCACCCGCTTCGACCAGTTTATTGAGGTCAGTAACAAGGTGAGCGCCCACGGGCAGGTTGTATGACTTGATCTCCACTCCCTCCGGAGACATGATCTTGATTGTCGGGTTCTTTGTCTTGTCCCTGCTCTCAATGATCACCTTCTCCTTGAAGCCCGTCTGTTCGTCAGACTCCTCGCGGAAGGTCACGCCTTCAATGAGATAGTCAAATGCCACCTTTCCTGACACTTCAGAGATGATCACAGCATTGAACGGATCCCATTCGCATATGAGTTCACCCTTCTGTATCTCCTGGTTTGGCTTTATGTAGAGCCTGCTACCGTAAGGTATTGTATGTGTTGTAAGGGCAATGCCGGTTGTCTTGTCAACAATCCTGAGCTCGGCAAGACGGCCGATGACGACATTGATAATCCCCTTTTCGGGATCTTTTTTGGCAACGGTTCTGAGTTCCTCAATGGCGGCTATACCTCCGTACCTTGCAACAAGACTTGATTCGGTGGTGATGTTCGAAGCAGTACCCCCCACGTGGAATGTACGAAGGGTAAGCTGTGTTCCCGGTTCCCCGATACTCTGTGCCGCGATGACGCCGACAGCCTCACCCTGCTGCACCATCCTTCCGGTGGCAAGGTTACGGCCATAACACTTGGCACATACACCCTTCTTCGATTCACAGGTGAGAACTGATCTTATCTCGACCTGCTCAATAGGTGACTGGTCAATACTGGAAGCTACATCCTCGGTTATCTCATCACCTGCAGAGATGATAAGCTCCCCGGTAAGCGGGTTGTAGATGTCATGGACGGTTGTACGGCCGAGAATCCTTTCATAAAGTGACTCAACAACATCCTCATTGTTCTTGATTGCCGTGGCAACCAGTCCGCGCAGTGTCCCGCAGTCCTCTTCGGTGATGATAACATCCTGCGAAACGTCAACAAGACGGCGTGTAAGATAACCTGCGTCAGCAGTCTTGAGGGCGGTGTCAGCAAGACCCTTACGGGCACCGTGCGTGGAGATGAAGTACTCGAGCACTGAGAGGCCTTCCTTGAAATTTGAAAGGATCGGGTTCTCAATGATCTCTGATCCTGTGGAGCCTGACTTCTGAGGCTTGGCCATAAGGCCCCTCATGCCGGAAAGCTGGCGGATCTGTTCCTTGGAACCCCTTGCACCGGAGTCAAGCATCATGTAAACCGAGTTGAAGCCCTGCTTGTCTGTTGACAGCTGCTTCATCAGGCTCTGGGTCAGACGTGCGTTGACATGTGTCCAGATATCGATGATCTGATTGTACCTTTCGTTGTTGGTGATGAAGCCCATGCTGTAGTTGGAGAGCACCTCGTCAACCTGTTCATAACCTTCCTGGACAAACATCTCCTTCTCCTTCGGGATAATGACGTCATCAAGGTTGAATGAAAGGCCGCCGGTGAATGCCATCCTGAAGCCGAGGTCCTTGATTGCATCAAGAAAGTCAGCCGTTTTGGCAGTGCCGGCCTTTTTGAGCACATTACCAATGATGTCCCTGAGAGATTTTTTCGTCAGGAGTTCGTTGATATACCCTACCTCCTCAGGAACGAATTCATTGAAAAGAACGCGTCCCACAGTGGTCTCTATCAGGTGGTTGACCTTTTGTCCGTCGACAATGTCGTTCACCTTGACCTTTATTATTGCATGGAGGTCAACCTTGTTTTCATTGTAGGCAATTCGTACCTCTTCATGTGAATAGAACACCGTTCCTTCACCCTTGACCTTGATTGACTCGGTGCTCTTGCGGGCCTTGGTGATATAGTAAAGCCCGAGGACCATGTCCTGTGATGGTACGGTGATAGGTGCCCCGTTGGCCGGGTTGAGGATGTTGTGAGATGCCAGCATGAGCATCTGTGCCTCAAGTATTGCTGCGTTGCCGAGGGGCAGGTGAACTGCCATCTGGTCACCGTCGAAGTCAGCGTTGAATGCTGTACATACTAGAGGGTGTAGACGAATTGCTTTACCTTCGATTAGAACAGGCTCGAAAGCTTGAATACCTAATCTGTGAAGGGTAGGAGCACGGTTCAACATAATAGGATGTTCACGAATTACTTCGTCTAATACATCCCATACGATTGGATCTTCACGCTCAACCATCTT
>DAIDJT010000008.1 GCA_027451265.1 Bacteroidales bacterium
TTGCTTCAGACAACCCGGAAGCTGAAGTGACAGAAAAGGTTCGCACAAGAGAGGAGCTTATGGCTGAGATTGAAGCCCGCCTCCTGGAACTTGAACAGATCAGGATAGTGGCAGAGGAACAGGTAGCCCGGCAGGAGCCGGAACCAGTTGCCGAGCAGGAGTCCATAGCTGAGTCAGTGCCTGAGACTGTCCATGAATATGCAAATGAACCTGTTCCTGAGCCGGAACCTGTCCTCCCTGAGCCGGAGCCCGTAATCACCGGATCTGAGCCGGAACCTGTCATCCCTGAGCCGGAGCCCGTAATCACCGGATCTGAGCCGGAACCTGTCATCCCTGAAGCGGAGCCAATGCCCCATAATATGCCGGAACCGGAGCATATTCCTGTGATTGAGATTGAGTGGCAGCCTGAACAGGAACCTGTATCTGAATCGGAGTATGATCCCGGGCCTGAAGAGGATGAACTGCTTGAGCTGATATCAGATGAACCTGCCGGACAGGAAGAGCCAGTCAGACAACTTACACCTGCTGACCTTATTGACCGTTTTATCAGGACCAGTCCGACCATTGAGCGGCTCACTCCGGGCAATCTACAGCCGGTAAAAGACCTGTCTGTTGAGAGCACGGAAGAACATGGCAAATTCATAACAGAAACACTGGCAAAGATTTATATCAACCAGGGTTACTATTCAAGGGCAATTAATATTTATGAAAAACTCTCTTTGCATTATCCGGAAAAAAGTGCTTACTTTGCAAGCCGTATTGAAAAGATCAAAGATTTAATAAAATAGTATAACAATGGGCATTTATATTTTCCTTACGATCCTGGTTATCCTGGCATGCATACTGGTCATAATGGTGGTTCTGGTACAAAACTCAAAGGGAGGCGGGCTCGCTTCCAACTTTACCTCAGCCGGCCAGTCAATGGGTGTCCGCAAGACTGCTGACTTTCTTGAAAAATCAACATGGTCACTCGGCGTTGCCATTCTGGTACTCTGCCTGGCAGCCACAGCCTCCATTCCCAGGGGGCAGGGACAAAAGGAATCAGTCATCAAGTCGTCAATAGAAAAGGCTCAGGATCCCAACGCCATACCGGTACTTCCCACACAGACACCCGTACAGGAACAGCCTGAGGGCGGTAACAAATAAAAATGACACCGTGAAGAAAGCAGAGTGTCAGTTTGTCATGAACTGACACTTTTTTTTTGCCAACTTCCGTTTGGCACAGATTATGAAATTCTGAAGCAGGAAAATATTGTTTAACTATAAAACTAATAGAAATGGCACAATTAAAAGGAAAAGTGCTGGCAGGCAAGGTTCTCGTCAAGCCTCATGAGGCAGAGGAAAAGACCGCCAGCGGCATCATTATCCCCGACTCAGCAAAGGAAAAACCACGCGCAGGCACTGTTGTTCTTGTTGGTGCTCCGAAGAAGGATGAGGAGATGGAACTTAAGAAGGGAGACGTTGTTCTCTACGGGAAGTACTCAGGCCAGGAACTGAATATCGATGGCGCAGACTATCTCCTTCTGTCTCAGTCTGATGTTCTCTATATTTCGTAACAACTTAAAAAAGAATAACAATGTCAAAGGAAATCAAATTCAATATTGAAGCCCGCGCCCTTCTGAAGGAGGGTGTTGACGAGCTTGCTGACGCAGTTAAGGTAACCCTTGGTCCGAAAGGCCGCAACGTTGTGCTTGAGAAGAAATTCGGAGCTCCCCAGATAACGAAGGACGGCGTAACCGTGGCAAAGGAGATCGAACTTTCCGATCCCTATAAGAATATGGGTGCCCAGATGGTTAAGGAAGTTGCATCAAAGACAGCTGACAACGCCGGTGACGGCACAACTACCGCTACAGTTCTTGCACAGAGCATCATTGGCGTAGGTCTGAAGAATGTCACCGCCGGTGCCAACCCGATGGACCTCAAGAGGGGTATTGACAAGGCCGTTGCAAAGGTCGTTGAGAGCCTTAAGAGCCAGTCGCAGACAATAGGCGAGGACCTGAAGAAGATTGAGCAGGTTGCACGCATCTCCGCCAATAATGATGAAGAGATCGGCAAGCTCATCGCCACCGCTATGGACAAGGTGAAAAAGGAAGGCGTTATCACTGTTGAGGAAGCCAAAGGCACCGAGACAAAGGTTGAGGTTGTTGAAGGTATGCAGTTTGACCGCGGATACATCTCAGCCTATTTTGTCACCAACCCTGACAAAATGGAAGTCGAGATGGAAAACCCGTACATCCTTATCCATGACAAGAAAATCTCATCAATGAAGGACCTTCTTCCGATCCTGGAAGAGACAGCACGCAGCGGCCGTGGCCTGATGATCATTTCAGAGGATGTTGAGGGCGAAGCTCTTGCAACACTCGTGGTGAACCGCCTCAGAGGCTCACTGAAGGTTTGTGCCGTCAAGGCTCCGGGCTTTGGTGACAGGAGGAAGGAAATGCTTGAGGATATCGCCATCCTTACCGGCGGTACCGTCATCTCAGAGGAGAGAGGGATGAAGCTCGAGAATGCCACCATGGCAGACCTTGGCATAGCTGACAAAGTGACCGTCAACAAGGAAAACACAACAATTGTAAACGGTGCAGGTGACAAGGATATGATCCAGGCCCGCATCAACCAGATCAAGCAGCAGATTTCGACCACCACCTCCGATTATGACCGGGAGAAGCTTCAGGAGAGGCTTGCCAAACTGGCGGGCGGAGTGGCAGTCCTTTACATTGGCGCCGCATCAGAAGTTGAGATGAAGGAGAAGAAGGACCGTGTAGACGACGCACTGCATGCAACCCGTGCTGCAATTGAAGAAGGTATCATCCCCGGCGGTGGTGTAGGATATGTTCGCGCCATCCCCGCACTCGAATCACTCAAGGGTGATAATGAAGACCAGAACACAGGTATTGAAATAGTTAAGAGGGCTATTGAGGAGCCTCTTCGCCAGATAGTAATCAACGCCGGCAAGGAAGGCGCAGTGATCGTGCAGAAGGTTCGTGAAGGTAAGGATGACTTCGGTTACAATGCCCAGACTGACAAGTTTGAGCACCTGTACAAAGCCGGTGTCATTGACCCTGCAAAGGTTGCAAGGATTGCACTGGAGAATGCTGCATCAATAGCAGGCATGTTCCTTACTACCGAGGCTGTAGTTGTCGAAGAGAAGGAAGAGAATCCGATGCCGAACCCTGCAATGGGCGGCGGCGGAATGCCAGGAATGATGTAACAGATAAAGCTTATTGATTTAATTGGAAGAGCTGCTCCGGATCCCGGGGCGGCTTTTTTATTTGCGAATTGCGAATTGCGAATTGCGATTTTGGACATGGGACGCGGGAAGTCGTATATGACAACTAATTCGGCAATCGCGATCCGCATCTCGCAATTTCACCATTGCCGATTGCATGATTTCCCCCATCTTTGCATTTATGACTGATCCCAGGCAGGTATACGAGCTTGAGCATGAGAAACCGGGGAAGCTGATGTTGAAATACTTCCTCCCCGCGTTTGCCAGCATGATGGCCAATGCACTCTACAACGTGGTTGACCGTATTTACATCGGCCAGGGTGTTGATGCACTCGCTCTCTCCGGTCTGACTGTCGTATTCCCCCTGATGATAATCATAATGGCATTCGGCATGCTTGTCGGGGCCGGATCTGCTGTGCGCATTTCACTAAGCCTTGGCGAGAAGGATTTTAACAGGGCCAGCCGTATCCTTGGCAATGGGTTTTTCCTTGGAACAGTCATTGGGCTCTCACTGATGGTTATCGGATTCCTGGTGCGTGACCCGGTGCTGAGAATTTTCGGGGCAAGCCCGGAGACTCTCAGGTATGCTTCAGATTATTTCTCCATAATACTTATCGGCACCCCCATGGCCACGGTGGGTTTCTCAATGAATAACGTGATAAGGGCAGAGGGGAACCCGCGCATAGCGATGTACTCAATATTCATAAGTGCGGGGCTTAACGCAATTCTTGACCCTATTTTTATTTTTGGCCTGGATATGGGAGTAAAGGGCGCTGCAATTGCCACCGTAATTTCCCAGGCAGTCCTGGCGGTATGGGTGGTGCTCCATTTTCGCAGCACAAGAAGCGTAATCCGGCTTACCCTTGCCAATTTCCGTCCCGATAGCTATATAATAAAATACATTGTTTCAATCGGTTTTGCCCCGTTTGCAATGAATCTGGCCTCGAGTATCGTATGGGGTGTAATGAACTCCAGGTTCATAAAGTTCGGGGGTGACATCTCCGTTGCGGCACTTGGGATAGTCAACAGTGCAACAATGATGCTGGTGATATCGATTATCGCAATCAATATGGCCGTGCAGCCCATTGTCGGGTTCAATTACGGCGCCGGTCTCTTCTGCCGTGTGAAGGAGACTATGTTGAAAGCAATAAAGTATGCCACGCTGATTGCCACCGGAGGGTGGCTGATCTGCATGCTGGCACCCGGTATAATTGTCAGTGTATTCAACTCTGACAGCCAGGAACTGCGCGAGGCAGGCACACTGGGGCTTCGCATCTACTGTGCCGTCCTCCCGGTGGTCGGGTTCCAGATAATTGCCTCAAATTACTTTCAGGCAATAGGCAAGGCCAAACTGGCTACGTTTCTTTCCCTGCTCAGGCAGATAATCGTTCTTCTTCCCCTTATTTTCATCCTCCCTCAGTTCTGGGGTGCAGCCGGTGTCTGGATAGCCAACCCCATCTCAGATTTTGTTGCTGCGGTGGTTTCCTTCCTGTTCTTCCGTCGCGAGATTGCGAAGCTTAATTGTGATATGCCCGTTGCCGACAGAAAAATGCCAGGGATGGAAGTTTCAGGAAGAGAAATACCGGAAGTGCCGGTCACTGGTGAGAACTACTGACCAGGCTGCATCTTCTTCTTTCTGAGAACCACAAGGAACAGTGCAAAAGCTCCAACTGCTGCTGCTATTCCCACTATCACAGATACTTTCTGCGGCAGCCCAAGCCCTCCTCCGGAGTGAGGAGCAGTAAGCAGATAAGTGACACATACTGCTGTCAGAAACAAGGCAGGGAGAGACATTATGAGATGAGTTTTGCCCCTCAGACCCAGATACATTGCTATGGTCCAGCAGGTGATTGCTGCCAGCGCCTGATTTGAGATGCCGACGAACTTCCAGATTCGTGCAAACTCATCCTTCATTACAAAGGTGAGTACAAAGGCAATTGCAAACACAGGCACAATAATCAGCAAGCGTGATGATATCTTCTTCTGAGGTATCTTCAGCATGTCTGCAATCGTAAGCCTGGCGCTCCTGAAAGCGGTGTCGCCAGAGGTCACCGGGCAGGCCACAACACCGATTACTGCAATGACGGCGCCGGTCTTGCCGAGCCATGACCTGCATATTTCATTCACCAGCCATGCCGGGTCAGGCTTTATCGCCGGGTTGTCAGTGAGCGGGTGGGTGAATGCGTAATTCAGTCCGTGCACATCACCCATGTAATTCATTGCCGCAGTTGCCCATATCATTGCAACGATGCCTTCAGCAACCATGGCGCCGTAGAAAATTTGTCTGCCCTGTTTTTCCGACCTTATGCACCTTGCCATCAGAGGCGACTGTGTTGCATGGAAGCCGGAGATGGCCCCGCATGAGACCACTATGAAGAGGAACGGGAAGATGGCATTGGTTGCGGCATCAGGCTGGAAGTTTTTCAGGTGGGCCGGAGAGAGCTCCATGAGAGTGATGTTGCCTGCGGCCCAGTTGAAGATCAGTCCTCCAAAAACACCCAAAGCCATGAAGATCAGAGCGGCACCGAAGAATGGATAGAGCAGCCCGATGATTTTGTCAATCGGAAGCAGTGTGGCAAGAATATAGTATAAAAAAATCAGCCCCAGCCAGAACGGAAGACTGAATCCTGACAGTGTAAAGAGCAGTTTTGCCGGCCCGCTCACGAATGCCACACCCACAAAGACCAGCAGGAACAGCGTAAAAACCCTGAGGAACATTCTCATGGATTTGCCAAGGTAGGTGCCGACCAGCTCCGGCAGGCTGGCCCCGTCATGACGCACTGAAAGCATCCCCCCGAAGTAGTCATGCGTTGCCCCCATGAAGATGCACCCCAGTACGATCCAGATGTAAACCACCGGTCCGTACATGGCGCCCAGGATAGCGCCGAAGATGGGTCCGAGACCGGCGATATTGAGAAACTGGATCATAAAGATCCGCCATCCCTTCATTGGGATGAAATCTACGCCGTCATTTTTCGCGAAAGCGGGAGTGGTCCGCACCGGGTCCATCCCGAAGAATCTTTCGGCCACTCTTCCATAGACAAAATATCCCAGGATAAGCAACGTGACCGACACTGCCAGGGTTATCATCCGTTCCTGTTTAAGTAATCTGCTAATGTAGTGAATTCGTTGCAGAGTCAGATGATTGATGCAGTCAATAAAGAAAGGGTCAAATTATCTATATTTGCACCTGAACTGAACCCTGCTGATGGACAACATACGCAACTTCTGCATAATAGCACACATAGATCATGGCAAGAGCACTCTTGCCGACAGGCTCCTTGAAATGACCAGGACCGTTGATGCGCGCGAGTTCCAGAACCAGGTCCTTGACGACATGGATCTTGAGCGGGAGAGGGGCATCACCATCAAGAGCCACGCCATACAGATGGCATATCAGCATGAAGG
This sequence comes from Bacteroidales bacterium, assembly GCA_027451265.1. Taxonomy (GTDB): domain Bacteria; phylum Bacteroidota; class Bacteroidia; order Bacteroidales; family VadinHA17; genus SR-FBR-E99. Next base: position 6,638 of record DAIDJT010000008.1, read on the forward strand.
GAAGAATTATTTTCTTAACCTTATTGACACCCCGGGGCATGTTGATTTCTCCTATGAGGTGTCACGGTCAATCGCTGCATGCGAAGGAGCCCTGCTGGTGGTTGATGCGACCCAGGGGATACAGGCTCAGACAATATCAAACCTCTACATGGCAATTGAGCACGGGCTTGAGATCATCCCGGTGATGAACAAGATGGATTCTCCAAGTGCAATGCCTGAGGAGGTAAAGGACCAGATAGTTGATCTCATCGGTTGCAGGCGTGATGAGATAATTGAAGCCAGCGCCCGCACAGGAATGGGAGTGGAGGAGATCATGGAGGCTATTATAAAAAGAATCCCGGCACCCAAGGGAGACCCGGAAGCCCCGCTGCAGGCACTTATCTTCGACTCTGTCTTCAATTCATTCAGGGGTATCATAGCCTACTTCAAGATAGCCAACGGCACCATCAGGACCCATGACCTTGTTAAATTTGTCAATACAGGCAGTGAATATGATGCGGATGAGATCGGGGTTCTCAAGCTGAAACGGGAGCCACGCGATGTCCTGAGCGCGGGAGATGTGGGATACATCATTTCGGGCATCAAGGTCTCAACCGAAGTAAAGGTGGGTGACACAATCACTCATGTTGCCAGGCCCTGTGACAAGGCAATATCAGGCTTCGCCGACGTGAAACCGATGGTTTTTGCGGGGATTTACCCGGTTGATGCCGATGACTACGAGGACCTGAGGGCATCAATCGAAAAATTGCAGCTCAATGACGCATCACTGACCTTTGTCCCGGAATCATCAGCAGCACTGGGTTTTGGCTTCCGTTGCGGATTCCTTGGGCTGCTTCATATGGAGATAATCCAGGAGCGGCTTGACCGTGAGTTTGACATGGATGTCATAACCACGGTACCGAACGTCTCATTCCGTGTGCTGACAACAAAGGGTGACCTGATTGATGTGCATAACCCTTCCGGCATGCCGCCGGCAACAACGATTGACGAGATCGAGGAACCTTATATTCATGCGCAGGTGATATCAAAGTCGGAGTACCTCGGCTCCATCCTGAAGCTCTGTATTGACAAGCGCGGTACGATGAAGAACCAGGTCTATCTCACCAGTGACAGGGTGGAGGTGACTTTTGACATGCCACTGTCAGAGATAGTGTTTGACTTCTATGACAAGCTGAAGAGCATTTCGAAAGGTTATGCCTCGTTTGACTATCACATCACAGGCTACAAGAAGGCTGATCTTGTAAGGCTTGATATACTGCTTAACGGGGAGATGGTTGATGCCCTTTCCACACTGATTTACAGGGGCCATGCCTATGACTTCGGCCGCAGAATGTGTGAGAAGCTGCGTGAGCTGATACCGCGGCAGCAGTTTGACATTGCAATACAGGCCGCCATCGGCGCAAAAATCATTGCCCGTGAAACCGTCAAGGCTGTCAGAAAGGATGTTACGGCAAAATGCTACGGGGGTGACATCACAAGGAAAAGGAAACTGCTTGAGAAACAAAAGAAGGGAAAGAAAAGGATGCGCCAGATAGGCAACGTGGAGGTGCCGCAACAGGCCTTCCTGGCAGTGCTGAAGCTCGACTGATGCAAAAAAAACGCGCTGGGTATTGCAAATAAAGAAATTATGTTATCTTAGCGCTTCGTTGGGCCTTGACGGGAAGAATGAATTACTAGTCGGAAGACCCTGAAACTAACCTAGACTCATACCCCGTCCGGAAAATCCGGGCGGGGTATTTTTTTTTCAGCAAAGCAACTTGTAGCCTTTCCCATGGATATTCAGGATCTCCACGTTTTCATCCTTGCTCAGGTACTTGCGTAGCTTGGTAATATACACATCCATGCTGCGCGCATTGAAGTAGTTGTCGTCAATCCAGATTGACTTGAGGGCAAAGTTGCGTTCAAGCACTTCATTGTTGTGGCGGCACAGCAGCTCAAGGAGCTCTGACTCCTTGGTTGTGAGCTTGCGGGGCTGATCATTATACATCAATATCTGTTTTGTCACGTCGAATGTATACTTGCCTATTGTGTAGAATGCGGCCCGGGGTTCAGACTGTTTCCCGGATGAGCGCCTCATTATGGCTTCGATACGGTAAAGCAGTTCTTCCATGGAAAATGGTTTGGTCAGGTAATCATCGGCACCTGACTTGAATCCTTCAATCACATCTTCCTTGAGATTCTTAGCTGTAAGGAAGATGACCGGAATGTGAGGATCAATGGCCCTTATCTCCTTCGCAACCGTAAAGCCGTCAAGTTCAGGCATCATGACATCAAGAAGGCAGAGCTGAAACTTCTCTTTCCTGAAGACATGCATGGCCTGGGCGCCGTCAGTGACCAGCGTCGTCCCGTACTCCCTGGCAATCAGGTAGTTCTTAAGCAATTGTCCCAGATTGGGATCGTCTTCTGCAAGTAAGATGCTGGCCTTTTTCATTTGTTTATTTTTTTTTCTGTCTGTCGGAATAAGCTTTCATGATGCTGAAAATCAAATTCGGTTGTGCGTTCCTCATCATGCAATTTCATTTTGGCTGTTCTTTCGGAAGATGGATTATTATCCGTGTTCCTTTTCCGGTCTGGCTCTCCACTTTTATTGTGCCGTAATGTTCTTCGACAATCTTTTTGACATAGCTGAGCCCCAGGCCGAATCCTTTGATATTATGGGTATTTCCCGCGGGAACGCGGTAGAACTTTTCAAAAATATGTTTGAGATGCTCACGAGGTATCCCAATGCCGTTGTCAGAAACGATAATGATAATACCTCTGTGCCAGGCGGAAGTTGAAACGGTTATCTCCGGGATGCCGAGAGTGTACTTGAGGGCGTTGTCAATAAGATTGAGCATCACGTTGAAGAAGTTGGCTTCATCAAGTGTTACTATCGGATCAGAAGCATCAAGGAATGTGGAGATTGTTCCTCCGCGGCCGTTCACCTGGAGCTTGAAGGCATCGACGGATCTGAGTATGATGGAGTGGAGGTCAACCGGCTGCTTGTTAAGCTCAAGCTTTGCCTTTTCGAAGATGGCGGAGTGAAGTACCCTCTCAACGAGCACCTTCAGCCTGTTGCTCTCCTCCCTGATGACGGTGGCCAGGCTGCCTGTATTTCGTGAGCTCTCGGGAATGGAGGTATCAGCCAGCATCTGTGATGCGAGTGAGATGGTGGCTATGGGCGTTTTAAGCTCATGAGTCATGTTGTTGATGAAGTCGCTTCTGATCTCTGAAAGCCTTTTCTGGCGGAAGATGACGATGAAAGTGCCTGTGGCAAGCAGTATCAGCAGCAGTACAATGAGCATCGATGCACTGGCCATGAATGCAATCTGGCTGAACTTGTACTCTTCTTCTTTTGGGAAATAGATTGAAAGGATATTGTTTCCCGGTACAGGGTCATTCGGGAAGAGCTGGCGGAGGTACTTGTTGGCGCCGTTACTCTCAAGGTAGTCAGGTGTCCGGTAGATGATATCGCCGTAGGCGCCGCGGACGGTACACTCATAACCGAGATGAATGCCCACAGCGTCAAGAGACCTCCTTATCAGGCTGTTCAGCTCATCAGCGGTGAAGCGGTCGCGCAGCGGCGGAGTCTCATGCAGTATCCGGCTGACTATGTTTTCTATGGATATTATCTTGCTTGTCATCCTTCCGGTGGCACCGGCCGAGAGAACCTGTTCATCCGGCTCGGTGGTCTCAAAGAATGACTCAACCCCCAGGCTGTCTGAGTCGAGCAGGTAAGTATAACCAGCCCTGCTTATGATTACCGACCTGACGCGAGGATCGAATCCGTATTTTTCAAGCAGCTTTTCCTCGGCTGATTTTTGTCCTGACTGTTCCGGAGGTTCGCCTTCAGCTTCAGGCAAGGGCTCGGGACTGATACCGTTCATTATACGCTTGTATGTCTCCGCTCTCTCAAGCTCTGACACAACCTCCTTCAGAGCTTCGTTCACGGCAAAACGGAATTTCTGATCCTCAGCACTCACAACACTGTTGATCCACCTGACCTGGATGATAACCAGGGCGGAAATGGCCAGGAAAAAGAAAATGGCCAGGAGGACTATATACGGACGCTTCATATTTTAACAAAAATAATCTGAAAGAGCCTTACTGCATAAACTTAACGTTCTTTAAAAGAATCTCCGGCGGTGCAGGTGGTGCAAAATATTAAATATTTGTTAAAAATCAATATATTAACATAACCTTAAGAACATGTCCCGGAAAATTATCTGATATTTGCATCAGTTATGGCACGATAATTGTTATAACATAATCGGAGTTTTTTTCATAGGTTAGGTTAGTTTTAGGGTTAACACTGAAGAGGAGGCGAGAAATTGCCTCCTCTTTCTCTTTTTACAGTGCCAGCAATGAGATGTTCCTGTCAGAATTTTCGCGGCTGTCAAATATGAAAACTGCTGTGATTTCCGGGATTGGTCTAATCAATGCGGCCAGTTTTTCAGCATCACTTTTATTGTGTTCTTCGCCGGGCACCAGGAGGTAATCAATGTTTTTCAGCCTGCGCAGAAGTACGCTGCCTCCGCAACGGTTTGACACCAGGGTAAATGCCCTGTCTTCTGGTGAGAACCGTGAAAATGACTGTGTGCCTGCCGGGGTGGTGATGCTTATATCTTCGGTGCATTTCCTCAGGCTTGTTCCCAGGTGCCTGTTTATCATCACTGAAAGGCGGTAATCGGGTTCTGCGGAAACCACGCCCAGGAAAAAGAAGGGTTGTGGTTCGCCGCTCCCGATGGTGTGTCTTGTGATCCTTCTTTCCCTGTTCATCCCTTTATCAGCCCCAGCTTGTTGAGGGCCGCCATCGAGGCAACCTGTTCCGCCTCCTTTTTCGTCGAACCTTCGCCCTGCGAGATCGGCTCATTGTTGATTTCGAGGGTCACTGCGAAAAGAGGGTGGCCGTTCCCTGCTGATGGCTTCTCCCGTGAGGTGAAGTTAAGCTTTTGTTTGTTCTTCTGGCAATATTCCAGGATGAGGCTTTTGTAATCCGTTTCTGCCGCCAGCACGGCATTGAGGTTGAGGTGTTTTTTCAGACCCCGTTCGATGAAGAATTTCCGGGTTCGCTGGTAGCCGGTGTCTATGAAGAGAGCCCCGACGAGGGCCTCCACAGCATTGCCGTAGAGATTGCGCGGGGAGTCGGAGGGTGCAAGGTTTGAGACAATCAGCCTGTCAAGACCCATCGAAAGTCCCAGCTGGTTGAGAGTCTCACGCTTTACGATTCTTGCACGGGTCTTTGTCAGGAATCCTTCCGATGACTCCGGGTACAGGTGGAAGAGATAATCAGAAAGGATGCTGTCAATAATTGCATCTCCCAGGTATTCAAGCCGTTCATTGTTGACCCTGACGCCGTCAGGGAGGGTATAGGTTGCAGAACGGTGTATGAAAGCCATTTCATACAGTCTGAGGTTGAGAGGGCGGAACCCGAAAAGATTCTTCAGCTCCGACCGGAATTTTCTCCGGTCGTGTATAAGTGTGTTTTTTTTCTTCCTGTTAAGCAGGAACACTATTCCTTGAATTTCCTGATCAGAATTGAAGCGTTGTGTCCCCCGAATCCGAAGTTATTGCTGAGGGCCACATTCACGGTTCTCTGCTGTGCTTTGTTCAGGGTAAGGTTCAGGTTCTGGTCTATTGCCGGATCAGGATTCCTGAAGTTGATTGTCGGCGGAATGATGTCATGGACAACCGCCATAGTTGTCGCAATGGCTTCCACGGCTCCGGCAGCACCAAGAAGGTGGCCGGTCATTGATTTTGTTGCACTGATATTCAGTTTATAGGCCTGTTCGCCGAAGAGAGTGAGGATGGCCTTAGTCTCAGCGACGTCACCCAGCGGGGTAGAGGTGCCGTGCACGTTGATATAGTCAACGTCAGAAGGTTTCAGGCCGGCTTCATTGATAGCCTGTTTCATCACGTTTATGGCTCCTATGCCGTCAGGGTGAGGGGCTGTTATGTGATAGGCATCAGCTGTGAGGCCGGAGCCGATCACCTCTGCATAGATACGGGCGCCCCTGGCCTTTGCATGTTCAAGTTCCTCGAGTATAAGGGCGCCGGCACCTTCGCCGATGACAAACCCGTCACGGGTTACATCAAACGGACGGGAGGCGGTGGCATACTCTTCATTGTTGGTAGACATGGCCTGCATGGCGTTAAAGCCTCCGATCCCGGGCGGGTTGATGGATGCCTCTGACCCTCCGGCAATGAAAAGATCAGCCTTGCCGAGAAGGATGTAATAATAGGCATCAATAATAGCATTTGTTGATGAGGCACAGGCTGAGACAGTGGCAAAATTGGGTCCGCGGAAGCCGTATCTGATGGAGAGCATTCCTGCGGCAATGTCACTGATCATTTTGGGTATAAAGAAAGGGCTGAAACGGGGAGTTCCATCACCCGTTACAAATCCCTTGACTTCCTCCAGGATAGTCTCTATTCCGCCTATGCCAGAAGCCCAGATTACACCTGAACGATCTTTGTCTGTGGACTCCGGATCAAGATGAGCGTCTTTTACCGCTTCATCAGCCGCAACATGTGCGTACTGGGTATAGCGGTCCATTTTTCGAGATTCCTTCCTGTCAAAGTGGTTGGCAGGATCATAATTCTTGATCTCACAGGCAAACCTGGTCTTGAATTTGGATGTGTCAAAATGGGTTATAAGCCCAGCTCCGCTGACACCATCCACAAGACCTTTCCATAAATCCTGCAGATTGTTCCCGATGGGGGTCAGAGCCCCCATCCCGGTAACTACTACACGCCTCATTCAGGGGTTATCAGAGATAACTACTTGGCGTTTTCTTCAATATACTTGATGGCTTCGCCTACTGTGCTGATGCTTTCTGCCTGATCATCAGGAATCCCGATGTTGAACTCCTTTTCAAATTCCATGATCAGCTCGACTGTGTCAAGAGAGTCTGCACCAAGGTCATTTGTGAAATGGGCTTCAGGAGTAACTTCTGCTTCATCAACGCCAAGCTTCTCAACGATGATCTTCTTTACTCTTGTGGAAATGTCAGACATACTAATCAATTTTACGTTAATACTCGTTTTTAAAACTCTGCAAAGAAATATATTTGTACCATATAATTCAAGAAAATTGCCGGAAATTTACACGAAGGCAGATGTAAGGCACAAATATACAACATTTTAAGGCTAATTTCGAAGCCCCGGCGGCCCGAAGTCATAAATACACTAAGTAACAGATAATGAAGAATATATCCATACTTGCCTCAGGTGCCGGAACCAACGCTGAAAACATCATCAGATACTTTTCGAACGATAAAATAGCCAAAGTAACCCTCGTTTTGTCAAATAAGCCTCAGGCTATGGTAATGAAAAGGGCAGCGGCACTTGGGGTGGATGCATTTTTTTTCGACCGGTCTCAATTTTATGAGACGGGAGAGGTGCTGATGATGCTGCGCAGAAGGGAGACTGACCTGGTGGTGCTGGCCGGGTTCCTGTGGCTGGTACCGGGTGATGTCATAGAGGCATACCGGGGACGTATTGTCAACATTCATCCTGCCCTTCTGCCGCGGTTCGGGGGGAAGGGTATGTATGGCGACAGGGTTCACAGGGCGGTGCTGGAGGCTGGCTGTGCCGAGAGCGGGATCACCATCCATTATGTTAATGAGCATTATGATTCGGGAGACATTATCTTCCAGGCGCGCTGCCCGGTTTTGCCGGGAGATGATGTTGACAGCCTTGCCTCACGTGTGCATGCCCTGGAGTATGAACACTATCCCAGAGTCATTGAAAAGCTGGTGGCGCGAAGCTGACCAGAGGAATTTTCGAATTGCGATTTTCGAATTGCGATTTTCGATTTATGAAACTTTTCGCTAATCGCAACTCGCACATCGCAACTCGCACACCGCAACTCGCACATCGCAACTCGCATATCGCAACTCGCACATTGCAACTCGCACATCGCAAATACTTCAGTATTTAATAGTGGCCAGCAGGTTGATATACCCCCCGGCAACCTTGTTGAATTCTTCCATCGCCTCCGGAGCAACAGGATTAACCGGCGGAGCCTCTACCTTCAGCGGATCAATGGCCGAACCATTCCGGTAGAACCTGAAATCGAGATGCGGCCCGGTTGAGAGGCCGGAGCTGCCCACATAGCCAACCACCTGCCCCTGCTTTACGTAAACTCCGGGGGAAATGCCGGGGCCGAACCTGGAGAGATGCATGTATGCCGTTGAATAGACGCTGTTGTGGGTTATCCGCACAATCCTTCCAGATCCGTTTTCATATGCTGTGCTCGTCACTCTCCCGTCGCCTATGGCAAGCACGGGAGTACCCAGAGGAGCAGCGTAATCCACACCGTGATGCGCCCTGACAATCTTAAGTATCGGATGCATCCTTCCGCCTGAGAAACGTGAGCTGATTCGCGAATACCTCAGCGGCGCCTTGAGGAATGCCTTCCGCAGGCTGGCACCGGTGGTGTCAAAGAATGACATGGTACTGTCCTGAATATAGGGGATGGCATAGATCGTACCGCCTGCATGCTCAAACTCCGCCGCATGGACACGCCTTATGCCTACAGACTCATCACCAATGAAATCCTCCTCGTAAATAACCTTGAACCTGTCACCTTTCTGCAAACCGAAGAAGTCAATGGTCCATGCATAAATCTCTGACAGCTCGGCAGACAGGTTGGGATTGAGGTTATTTTCCTGGGCAGCTTCCCACAGCGAGGTGGTAATTGTCCCGGAAGAATAGCGCAGAAGTCGTTTTATCTCCGCATCATGCCTGTAAATGGCAAGGGTATCCTTAAGTGAGAAAACGTAAGCCACCCTCGGGTCGTGCTGGTAGATAATGTATTCAGGCCTGCTGATGGTATCCTTTGTCGTAAGCACGGAATAGGAGCTTCCGGTGCGCACCCTGCGCGGGTCAAACGTCTTTTTGTTATCACTGAGCAGCTTTTCGATATCATTCCAGTCAACACCCTGGGCCGCCAGGATGGATGAGATGAACTGATTCCTTTTAACCTTCTCGGTTTTAATATTATAGGAGTCAACCGGTATCCCGAAGAGGGTGTTTTTACCGGAATCCGTTGCCGCGGAATCAGCCGGCAAACCGGAAGCAGTTGCAGTATCAGAGGTGGCTTCAGTCCCGGCCTGCCGTGGTGCCTGGTCGGCAGATGTAGTTTCGGCAGCTCCGCTGCGAACGCAGGAAACCGCTGTCAGCATTCCGGCGGCATAAAGCACCGCGATAACAAGCCTGAACCTCATACAACTATGTTTACGATACGGTTTGGGACTACAATGACCTTTGGCGTTGTGGTGCCAATCCATTTCTGTGCCCTTTCATCAGCAAGCACGAGCCTTTTCACCTCATCCCCCGGCAGGTTGACGGGAAGCTCAATTTTAAACCTCATCTTCCCGTTAACCGAAACAGGGCATTCAAATACATCCTCCTTCAGGTATTTCTCTTCGGCCACGGGCCATGGCTCATATGCTATTGTTCCCTTGTGCCCGGTGAACTGCCACAGTTCTTCGGCAAGGTGAGGGGCAAAGGGTGAAAGGAGCCTGATGAATGCTGATGCGGAATCACGGGTAATCTTTTCCTTTTTCAGGGCAGTGTTGAGGAAGATCATCATGGCCGAGATAGCAGTATTGAACCGGAGATCTTCAATATCTTCTGTCACCTTCCTGATTGTTTTATGCAGTGTTTTCAGAACCTCGGCGTCTTCTTCACCACTGGTAATGCTTTCACTGTTGGCCAAAAGGCGGTATGCTCTCGAGAGGAAGTTATGGGGACCCCTGATGCCCTTCTCGTCCCACGGCTTGGTTGCCTCCAGCGGGCCAAGGAACATTTCGAACAGGCGAAGGGTGTCGGCTCCGTAGTTTTTTACAACGTCGTCAGGATTGATGACATTCTTGAGGCTTTTTGACATCTTGGCCACTATCTGCCTGACCTCTTCTCCGGTCTCTGTGATGAAGTATCTGCCGTCTCTCTCCGAGATCAGGTCTGAAGATACCTTGGCACCGGTGGCTGTTTCATAGGCGAATGCAAGTATCATCCCCTGGTTGAAGAGCTTTTTGAAGGGCTCGTCAGTGGAGACCACCCCGAGGTCAAACAGCACCTTGTGCCAGAAGCGGGCATAGAGCAGATGCAGCACAGCATGTTCGGCGCCTCCGATGTACAGGTCAACCGGCATCCAGTACTTTTCCTTTTCGGGGTCAAATATTGCGTTGTCATTCCCCGGGTCAATGAACCGGAGGTAATACCAGCATGAGCCGGCCCACTGAGGCATGGTGTTGGTCTCACGTTTGCCCCTTCGGCCGTTGCTGTCAGTCACGTACAGCCAGTCAGTGGCGTTTGAGAGTGGCGACTCACCGCTGGCGCCGGGTTCATAAACCTCGAGTTCGGGCAGTGTCAGCGGCAGTTCTTTCTCGTCAAGCAGGCTGATTGTACCGTCTTCCCAGTGGATGACGGGGAAGGGCTCGCCCCAGTAACGCTGCCGGCTGAAGAGCCAGTCACGCAGTTTGTAGTTGACGCGGTGAATGCCTGTGTTTCTGTTCTCAAGCCAGCGGGTGATGGTTGCAATTCCATCTTCGACGTTCAGCCCGTCAAGGCTGATTTCAAGTTCCCTGTTCGATGAGTTGATATAACGGCCGTCACCGCTCCAGCACTCTTTGCCGGCAATGATTCTGTCCCTCTGCTCGTTGTCAGCCGTGTCGGGGTCAAGAATGCAGGTTATCTCAATGCCAAACTTCCCGGCAAACTCAAAGTCGCGCTCATCGTGAGCCGGTACGGCCATTATGGCGCCGGTGCCATAGCCCATGAGCACGTAATCTGCAACCCAGATTGGTATCCTTTTCCTGTTGACAGGGTTGACAGCGTATGTTCCGGTGAATACGCCGGTTTTATCCTTGGCCAGGTCAGTGCGGTCAAGATCCGATTTCAGGGAGGCAGAAGTAATGTAATCCTGAACGCGGCTGCTCATTTCCGGGCTGGTGATCCTGCTTACCATAGGGTGTTCGGGTGAGAGCACCATGTATGTTGCTCCGAAGAGTGTATCGGGACGGGTGGTATAAACAGTAATGCGTTCCTTGCTGCCGTCAATTTTAAAATCGACTTCTGCGCCGGTTGAGCGGCCTATCCAGTTACGCTGCATCTCCTTGATGCCCTCCGGCCAGTCGAGGTTGTCAAGTCCGCTGAGCAGTCTTTCTGCATAATAGGGGATGCGGAGCATCCACTGTTTGAGGTTCCTTCGCACCACCCTGTTGCCGCACTTCTCATGCGAGCCGTCAGTCAGCACCTCCTCGTTGGCGCAGACGATACGGCATGAGGGACAGTACCATATCTGGGCGTCATCATAGTATGCGAGCCTCTTTGAGTCGATATATTTTTTCCTTGCCTCATCACCGGCATTGAGTATGTCAAGGGGAATGGGAAGTTCGTTTATGTCACGTCCGCGGTTGGCATTGTGGTCATACCAGGTGTTGTAGAGCTTTATGAAGATCCACTGTGTCCACCGGAAATATTTCGGGTCAGTTGTGTTTATCTCACGATCCCAGTCGTAGCTGAGGCCCAGTTCCTTGATCTGGCGGCGGAACGTGTCGCAGTTTTTGTTTGTAGTGACAGCCGGGTGTGTCCCGGTTTGAATGGCGTACTGTTCGGCCGGCAGGCCGAAGGCATCCCATCCCATCGGATGAAGGACGTTAAAGCCTTTCATGCGCTTGTAGCGCGCCATAATATCAGTTGCGGTGTAACCCTCGGGGTGGCCGACGTGCAGCCCGGCGCCTGAGGGGTATGGGTACATGTCAAGGACGTAAAATTTATTGGGATTCGACAGGTCGTCAGGAGTTCTGAAGGTTTTGTGCTTCTCCCAATACTCCTGCCATTTCTTCTCAATCTCCGAAAAATTGTACTCCTTCATCTGTGCCCGATGGTTTTTGCTTATGGTCTGCGAAATTATGAAATCTTTGGCAAAAATCACGTCCGGTTGGTGCTGCGGTATACCGATTTGGCAGATTAAGTTTTGAAAATCGGCTCCGGCGGTATACTTTTGCACTCTGAACGGTCCCGTAGTTCAATGGATAGAATGACAGATTCCGGTTCTGTTGGTTGAGCGTTCGAGTCGCTCCGGGATCACCAGGCAAAGTTTAATAGCACTGATTGTCAGTGCTATTAATTTTATACATAGCCATGTCAGTCATACATAACGCTGTTCTGGCTGACCGTTTAGCGGATCCTTTGCAAAAACAGGCCCTTACCTTGATACCTGCTGCCTGCCATTCCCGTTTCTGTTGTTTATTCTGCCTGCAAGGAAAACAACTGTACCTGCGGCAATCAGAATTATGCATACAATCAGGGAATGATGAGGTTCGAAACTTATCTCGTCCCATGATTTGAGCGAGGTGGCACCAGTAATGGCAAGAACTGAAAGCAGGCCAAACAGAATGCCGTTGACAAGTGCGAAGATACCGAAGAATTCAAGCATGTCCTTCCATTTGAACGTCTTGTCCCTGTGTACCTTATCTGAAATCCTGCTGTGTGTGCGGCCGTAAAAATAATATATCAGCAGACCGATATCGAGCCAGGCAAGAAACCTCAGCCATGTGAGAACAGGCAGGCTGTACATGAGATAAAAACTGAACACGACACCCAGGGGAGAAATAACCCAGACCAGCGGCACCCTGAATGAACGCTTGATGGCCGGGTTTGTCCTTCTCAGTATAAGGACACTGCCTGAAACGATTGCAAATGCAAACAGGGTTCCTATATTGGCGAGCTCCGCGGCTGTGCCGATGGGTATCAGGAGAGCCACCAGTCCCACTGCAATACCCGTGATAATTGTAGTGCGGTACGGCGTCCTGAAACGGGGGTGTACCTTCGAGATATTCTCAGGGAACAGGCGGTCACGTGACATGGCAAAGAAGACCCTCGGCTGCCCCATCATCATTACCAGCAGGACGCTTGTTATACCCATGACTGCGCCCACGGAGATGATTCCTGAGGCCCAGTCCTGATGAATGACATTAAGTGCAAAGGCAATGGGGGCAGACAGGAATGACTGGTTGTCAGCGTAGTCCATGACGGGGATTATTCCCGTCAGGACAAGTGCAACGATTATATACAGAGTGGAACAGACGAGCAGTGACACTATTATGCCAATGGGCAGATCACGTTGCGGATTTTTGGTTTCCTCCGCTGTGGTTGACACTGCATCAAATCCAATGTAAGCGAAGAAGACTATGGCTGCACCCGTCATCACCCCGGTCCAGCCATACGGCATGAACGGGCTCCAGTTTTCGGGCCTGATGAAAAATAGTCCGAGCACAATGAAGAACAGGATTACTGCCAGCTTGACAAGTACAATCACGTTGTTGAATTTTGCACTTTCCTTTATACCGATAACCAGCAGGGTTGTGATGATGGCCACAATGATAAGCGCAGGCAGGTTAAATGGAGGGGTGCACATCCAGACAGGAATTATAATTCCCATCCCGGCAAGCAGGTTTACGAGGTAGCCTGACCAGCCTATTGCCACCGTTATTGAGCAAACGGCATATTCAAGAATAAGGTCCCAGCCGATTATCCATGCCAGAAGTTCTCCTATGGTTGCGTATGCATATGTATATGCGCTGCCGCTGACGGGAATGATGGAGGCAAATTCGGCATAGCACAATGCAGCAAAAACACAGGCGATTGCTGACACTCCGAATGAGAGGGTTACGGCCGGTCCGGCATGAAGTGCGGCCCCGACACCGGTAAGCACGAAGATGCCGGTACCGATAATGGCACCTATCCCAAGGAGTATCAGGTCAAATGATCCAAGGGCTCTTTTCAGTTTATGTTCACCCTCTTCTGTCTGGGCAATCAGTTCTTCAACTGATTTTTTTGCAAAAAAATTATTTGCCATATCCTGATTGGATTCAGTCATTCAATTTGCTGTGCTGCCGGCCGTAGAGGAAGTAGATCAGCATGCCGATGACAGTCCAAACCCCCAGCCTGACCCAGGTGGATGACGGGAGGGATGTCATCAGGTAAAGGCATCCTGCAGCACCTGCAGTACCCACAAAATATACCAGTGGTGTCCGGAACGGACGATTCATGTCAGGCCTTCTGACCCTGAGGATCATTATGCTGATGCAAACCATTGCAAATGCCAGCAGAGTGCCTATTGAAACCAGTTCGCCGATAAGGTCAATGGGGAAAAGCCCCGAGATTACTGCAACTATTGATCCGACTATGATTGTTGTAATGTGCGGGGTTCTGTATTTCCTGTGTACCCTTCCAAGAACGGGAGGAAGAAGTCCGTCATTTGACATTGAGTACAGAATCCTCGGCATGCCTGTAATCAGCACAAGGATCACTGAACTCATGCCGGCGATGGCCCCGATCTTGATTATTGGTCTGAGCCAGAACAGGCTCCGGCCCGCAGAATCGATACCGACTGCAATAGGATCAGGGACATTGAGAAGCCTGTAATTCACCATTCCTGTAAGTACTAGGGATACAGCGATGTACAGGACTGTCACTATTGCAAGGGACCCGAGGATTCCCTTCGCCATGTCACGCTGGGGGTTCTTTGCCTCCTGGGCCACCGTTGATACGGCATCAAAACCGACAAAGGCTAGAAAAATTATCCCGGCAGCCCTGAAGATGCCGCTCCATCCGAATTGGCCGGTAACGCCGGTATTTTCGGGTATGAAGGGATGGTAATTGTCCGGATTGATATGAGACAGTCCGAACCCTATGAAAAGGAGAATTACCGCAATTTTTACAATGACGATGATATTATTGAATCTGACTGATTCCCTGATTCCGAAAACAAGCACAGTTGTGATAAGGGCTACAATAAATACGGACGGGAGATTAATTATGGCTCCGGTGGTAATCCATCCGTCCCTGTAATTCAGAGGTGCACTGCTGAGTTCAGGGGGTATCACCACTCCCCAGTCTTTGAGAAAGCTGACGACGTAACCTGACCATCCCACAGCAACCAGTGAAGCTCCGAAGATATATTCGAGCACCAGGTTCCAGCCGATAAACCACGCCAGCAATTCGCCGACGGTTGTGTATGCATAGGAATAAGCGCTTCCAGAAATCGGGATCATGGAAGCAAACTCCGTATAACATAGCGCCACGAACATGCAGACAACGGCAGAAATTAAGAACGAAATGCTGAGGGCAGGCCCTGCATACTGGGCGGCTGCCGTACCGGTAATTACAAAAATGCCTGTACCGACAATACATCCCACCCCGATGAATATAAGGTTTGTTGCAGTCAAAGCGCGTTTCAATCCATGCTCAGAATCCGACGCGGCTGCCATCATCTGCTGAAGTGACTTGGTTCTGAAGAGTTTATTCGCCATTCCTTTAAAAGAAGTTACCTATTTAGCACCTGTTGCCCTGGCTGACATTCGCCTGCCATTTTTTAATTGCATGATTGGTAAGCCGGGTATTTCACTATAATAATTGAAGTTAAAAGTATTGAAATAATCCATTAGCAGCTACAGCAGGAGGTTATGTTATACAGTTGTTTTGAAAAAAAAGCTGCCACATATGTGACAGCTCTTTATTCTTTCAGCCTGGAACAGGGTTCCGGTTTCTTCAGTTGCAAATCAAGCTATTTACCGTATACTATGCGGTCTACGTTCATGCTGGCATACATTATCTTAAGGGCACTGGCACGTCTGAGGGCCTGCTTGACGTCTGTCACAATACCCATGCGAGCGTCCTTGTCGATCTTCAGGACAACAAGCATTTTTGTCTTGTCAGCTTCGTTGAGCTGCTCCCTTTCCTGGGCAATGAAGTCCTGGATATCAGCTATCTCCTTGTATGTATCATTGAGCTGGATTTTTGGTTCAGCACCATAGAGAGCCCTGAAGTTATCAAGCGGTTCCCCTATGAAGATGAAACTTGCAAGTGACTTCTTCTCCAGTACTTTCCCTTCGGTGGTTTCAGGCAGCCTGACAGTTACCATGACATCAGTCTCGCGCATGGTTGTTATAGCCATAAAGAAGAACAGAACGATGAACACTATATCAGGCAGTGACGCAGTACTGATGGCTTTTACCGTTTTTCCACCGGTTTTCACAAATCTTGCCATAACTCTATTCTCCTATCCTTTTTGGTTCAGCTTCCGAGATCGGGACTTCAAAGAAGTCATCGACAGCTCCCCTGCGATCTTCATCAAGCTTTTCATACGGCATGCCAAACTCCTGTCTGGAAAGATCATCACGGAGCTTTGCCCTTGCAGCAATCAGCTCATTTTGCACTGCAATGTATACTCCGTACTTTGTTCCGATGTCGTTCTGCAATGATATGACAGCTTTTGTCACGGCAACATTTCCGAAGTACGGGATATTGATCACGCGCTTTTCGGGCATGTTCGGGGAGTCATTCGGATTAAGAATGAAGTTATGGGCAATCTCCCTCAACCTGTTGAAATCTGTCAGCTGGCCTTCCACAAGCAACATGTTGTCCTTGTTTACTTTTACCTCCAGGATATTACGGTCATTGATCTTGTTGACATCCTGCGGAACGTTTGGGTCAGGGATAGCCGGCAGCTGACGCATAAGTCCGGTATCCGTGTCAAGCGTTGTAACGGCCAGGAAGAATATTAGAAGGAGGAACGCAATATCAGCCATTGAGCCTGCATTGATCTCCGGTACTGACCTTCTTTTTCTTGCCATCTGGAAAGATTTTACTCCGCCGGGGCGGAAATTCACTTACTTTTTAAAATTCTTGGATATTACTGAGTAAATAATGGAAAGGAAGGCAAGTCCCAGCAGAAAATATCCGACATACAGCCCGACATCAGTCAGGAACAAAGTCCGCGGAACATTATCTTTTCCCTTGTAATGCGGGAGGTCAAGAACAGTGTTGTCAGCAATCAGGGCAGCCAGACCGATAAGAACAACGGCTACAACTACCGTGATCACGGTTCCCTTCAGATTGCTCGGATTTACGATAAAATTCCTTATAGAGAAAAATACGGTAAGGAGTATTGTAATTCCAAGCAGAATATAGGCATATATAATGAAAGAGTTGGTGACTTTGGGTTCTTCATACCTGGTCCCCTCCGTACCCGGAACTACACCGCCAAGGAAGAAAATTATGGCGAAAAGTACTGTGAGGCCCATGAAGGCCCACAGGACAATTGTTGATAAGCGTTTTACCTTTTCTGACATGGCAGCTTATTTTTGGACGTACCTTACCAGCATATCCATGAGTGATATTGAGGAATCTTCCATCTGGTTGGAGATACTGTCAATTTTTGAGAGGATATAGTTATAGAAAACCTGCAGGATAATTGCAACAACAAGGCCGAACACCGTGGTTATAAGGGCCACCTTGATACCGCCGGCGACGATGGTTGCTGACACTGTTCCAGCCTGTTCGATGGCGTCAAATGCCTGGATCATCCCGATAACCGTTCCAAGGAACCCGAGCATGGGAGCCAGTGCTATAAAGAGAGAAATCCATGACAGGTTCTTTTCAAGCAAACCGGCCTGTAGACCGCCGTATGATACAATTGCCTTTTCTGCCATCTCAGGTCCTTCATGAGCCCTGTCAAGACCCTGGTAGAAGATGCTTGCCACAGGTCCCCTGGTGTTACGGCAGATTTCTTTTGCTGAGTCAAGGCCTTCTTCCTTGAGTGACTTCTCAAGTTTTGCAAGCAGCTTGTCAGTGTTGGTGGTTGCCAGGTTGAGATACAGTATCCTTTCAATTGCGATTGCAAGGCCAAAGATCAGGCAGAGCAGGATTGATGACATAAACCCTGCACCTCCTTCAATAAACAGTCTCTTGATCTCCTTATGGAGTACTGTTTCTCCCTTGGCGGGGGTTGCAGCCTGGGTGTCAAGTTGCTGCGTTGTGGCAGCCTGGGTCTGGGCTGTTGTCTGTTGCGTTGTTGCAGTCTGGTCGGTCTGTGCCTGTGATGTCTGTGCCGTACCGATAAGCAGCAGGGCTGCAAATGCCATAAATACAAGAACTCTTTTCATCATGTCAGATTATTAATAGGAATATTAGGACAAAAATATAAAAAAATGGAAAGCGAACAACGGCGATTTGATTTTAATAAAAATTAAGGGTTTGCGGGGAGCTGTAAGACGGTGAGGAGAGGGGGAGGATTACCTGCGGTGATCCCCTTACGGGATACCTGCAACTGACAATACAGGTATGCGCGGGGCGCATACTCTTCTGTTTTCATTGCTCCTCCTCGTGAGCTGGCTCCCTCGGCGGAGCACTGAAAAACAGAAGCCGTACTGCCTTGCGGCGGTACGGCCTGTATTGTCAGTTGCGGAGAGAGGGGGATTCGAACCCCCGATACCCTTTAGGGGTAT
>DAIDJT010000009.1 GCA_027451265.1 Bacteroidales bacterium
TTTTCCGTGGCTCTTCCGGCTGACTGGCAGCCGGGTGATGATGTCATCGTTCCCACGGCAGGTTCATGCGGCGTTGCCAAACAGCGTATGGAGAGCAAGGATGAGATGAAATGCTATGACTGGTTCTTCTGCACAAAGAAACTTGACAAACAGAAGATTCTTGACACCGTGCTCAAGAAATAGTTTTGGTAAAGTTGATCAGACCAGAGGGTGGCTCACAGAATGTGGTCACCCTCTTTGGCTAATCCTTTCCGGATCCCGGCGCCGCCCACCGGCCACACATCGGGGTAGGTCAACATAGCGGCAGTGTTACAAATCCGCATAAACCAGTTTCTCCCGGAATGGCAACAATGACTATCAGTATGACTTTACATGTACGTTCCGTACCGCCCGTCCTGACGGCTCGTTCTGGTTGCGGAACGCCTCGTCCCATGCCAGGGCCTCCGGCGTGCTGCATGCCACAGAGGGGACTGAGGGGACTGTCATTGCAGCTGTCTCCGACGGGAAGTGTTCCGCGAAAATTGACCGGTAGAAATACTCCTCCTTTGTCAGCGGCGTATTCAGCGGGAAACGGTAACGCGCCGTGGCCATCATCTCATCAGTTACCCTTTCCGATGTCATTTGCCTTAGGGTGTCAATCCAGTTGTACCCCACCCCGTCAGAGAACTGTTCCTTCTGACGCCATGCTATGTCATGAGGGAGGTAATCCTCAAAAGCCTTCCTGAGAACCCATTTCTCCATCCTGCCGTTCACGGCCATCTTATCGGCCGGATTGAGTCTCATAGCCACATCCAGGAACTCCTTGTCAAGGAAGGGAACCCTTCCTTCAACTCCCCAGGCGGCCAGTGACTTGTTTGCGCGAAGGCAGTCATAGAGATATAGTTTGGAAAGCTTGCGCACGGTCTCCTCGTGGAACTCGCGCGGGCCGGGAGCCCTGTGGAAATAAAGATAGCCGCCGAAGACCTCGTCAGCCCCTTCACCCGAGAGCACCATCTTTACTCCCATTGACTTGATGACCCTGGCCATCAGGTACATGGGAGTTGACGCCCTGACAGTGGTAACGTCATAGGTTTCAAGATAATATATGACGTCTCGCACTGCATCCAGTCCCTCCTGAACAGTTATGTGTATCTCATGGTGAACTGTGCCAATATGGTCAGCCACCCTGCGGGCTGCCGCAAGGTCAGGTGACCCCTCCAGCCCGATGGCAAAGGAGTGCAGTTGCGGCCACCATGCATCAGACTGGTCATCGGTCTCTATGCGGCGGGCTGCATATTTCTTTGCAATGGCGGATATCACCGAACTGTCAAGCCCCCCTGAAAGCAATACTCCATAGGGAACATCCGACATGAGCTGGCGGTGGACGGCTTTCTCAAGAGCTTCGCGCAGGGCGACGATATCCGTTGTACTTCCTGCCACAGCATCATATGAAGTCCAGTCGCGATGGTACCATTTATTAATCACACCCTCCCTGCTGTACAGGTAATGCCCCGGAGGAAAGGTCTCGATCTTTTTGCAGACGCCTTCCAGCGCTTTAAGCTCGGAGGCGAAATACATGTTGCCATGAATATCCCATCCCATATAGAAAGGGATAATGCCAATATGGTCACGGGCTGCCAGGTAGCAGTCGTTCTCCTCATCATAGAGCACAAATGCAAAGATTCCGTTAAGCTCATCCAGGAAGTCACAGCCCCGGTCGGCATACAGTGCAAGGATCACCTCGCAGTCAGACTTCGTCGTGAAATCATACCTGTCACGGTACCGTTCCCTGATTTCACGGTGATTGTAGATCTCACCATTCACCCCGAGAATCAGCTTGTGGTCACGGCTGTAGAGAGGTTGACGACCTGATTGAACATCAACTATGGAAAGCCTCTCATGGGCAATTATTGCCTTCTCCCCGCAATAGATACCTGACCAGTCAGGCCCGCGATGCCTGAGTTTACCGGACATTCCCAGAACCTGCTGGCGCAGCTCCTCTGCCCTGACCTTCAGGTCAAAAACACCAACAACACCACACATAAAAGAAATTATATTTTATGATTACAGGGGAGCAAAAATAGTTGTTTTTGCTGTTTGTGGTGTGTTTTTGTTATGTTTTTTAACCTATTTGTGCTTTTCTGTAATATTTTTATATTTATCTCCGAGGCCCGGAGATCAATATCACAGATCGCAACTCGTAATTCGCAGGCCGCAAATCGCAACTTGCAAATCGCAGTTCCCGGGTCGCAACTCGCAATTCGCAATTCGCAATTCCTTACTGCTTCATGCCTGAATAGAAATCATTCCCCTTGTCATCAGTAAGAATGAAAGCAGGCATGTTTTTGACTACAATTTTGCGGACAGCCTCCATCCCAAGCTCTGCAAAATCAACTACCTCAACCGATAGGATGTTTTCGGCGGCGAGGATGGCGGCGGGACCTCCCACAGATCCCAGGTAGAAGCCGCCATGCTTTTTACATGCATCTGTCACCTGCTGCGAGCGGTTTCCCTTTGCAAGCATCACCATTGATCCGCCATTACTCTGGAAGAGATCTACATAGGTGTCCATCCGGCCGGCTGTTGTAGGACCAAAGGAACCCGAAGCCATCCCATCCGGTGTCTTGGCGGGACCGGCATAATAGACCGGATGATTCCTGAAGTAATCAGGCATTGGCTTGCCCTCGTCGAGCATCTGCTTAATACGGGCATGGGCCATGTCGCGGGCAACAATCAGCGTCCCGCTGAGGCTGAGCCTCGTCTTCACCGGGTACCGGGAAAGCTCGGCAAGTATCTCCTTCATTGGCTTTTCAAGGTCAATCTCCACCGGTTTATCAAGTTCAGGTGCCTTTTCAGGGAGGAAACGCCCAGGCTCGGTCTCGAGCTGTTCGATGAAGATGCCATCAGCCGTTATTTTTCCCTTTATATTGCGGTCAGCACTGCAGCTCACACCTATGCCCACCGGGCATGAGGCAGCATGGCGCGGCAAGCGTATGACCCTGACATCATGCACAAAATACTTCCCTCCAAACTGGGCGCCCACACCATACTCCTGGCAAATCTTTTCAACCTTCTCTTCCCACTCCAGGTCGCGGAAGGCACGGCCTGCAGAATTGCCTGACGTGGGCAGGTCATCAAGATAACCTGCCGATGCCATCTTCACGGTCTTGAGTGTCATCTCCGCCGAGGTGCCGCCGATTACAAGCGCAAGGTGATAAGGGGGACAGGCAGCAGTGCCGAGGTCTTCGATCTTTTCACGTACAAACTTCCTGAGTGAAGATTCGTTAAGCAATGATTTCGACTGCTGGTACAGGAACGTCTTGTTGGCCGAACCACCCCCCTTTGCAATGAACAGGAACCGGTACTCATCGCCAGGGCATGATCCTATATCAATCTGCGCCGGCAGGTTGCTGCCCGTGTTCTTCTCTTCAAACATTGATGAAGGGACAATCTGCGAATAGCGCAGATTCTTTTCGTTGTACGTTTCCCATATGCCGCGGCTGAGATGAAGCGAGTCATCTATTCCCGTATAAACATCCTCTCCCTTCCAGGCCATAACTATTGCCGTGCCAGTATCCTGACACCACGGCAGCTTCCCCTCCGCAGAGATTACCGAGTTTCGCAACATCACCCAGGCAACGAAACGGTCATTGTCAGTGGCCTCGGGGTCACGCAATATCTTTGCCAGCTTCTCAAGGTGCGGTGTACGAAGATAAAAGTTGACATCAATGAATGCCTGCCGCGCCAGTGTCCTGAGCGCTTCCGGCTGAACCTGCAGAATCTTCCTTCCGCAACACTCAGTCATCCTTACATGATCAGCAGTAATACGGCGATATCTTGTCACATCCCTTCCGTGCTGGAATGGCCTTTCATAATTGAAATCTCCCATGGCTTTTTTGTATTTGTTAGGGCTTTGCTCTATCAAAGATATGAAGGCATCAGGCAAATAGCAATAGCAATTTGAAGATCCGGAAAATGAGATGGTTCAACCTTTCATTGCAACCTTTCCCCATGAAGCAGGGAGCGTCAGGAAGACATTATTGATATTAACTGCTTAGATGTTGTCTAAATAAGCAGGTTTGATAGAAATTATTCCTCAGGCCGAAAACGTTTGAAATAACTGAACCAACGCAAACGCCCGAAAAATCGGCGTTTAGAAGCCTCCAACAGGTATTGCCGAACCGGATTTTCGACTAATTTTGAATAGGTTAACGAAAAAGGGTAATAAGACTAACAGCAAACATATCATGAATGTGATCTACAGACGAAAGCCAAGGCTGTCACGCTGGCAGATTTGGAACATGAGCTTCGGATTCCTGGGCATACAGTTTGGTTTTGCCCTTCAGAACGGCAACGTAAGCCGAATTTTTCAGACACTCGGTGCGGAGATTGACAATATTCCCATACTCTGGATAGCAGCTCCCGTAACGGGACTGCTCGTGCAGCCCATTGTGGGGCACATGAGTGACCGTACCTGGGGCCGGCTGGGACGCCGCCGTCCCTACTTCCTTACCGGCGCCATCCTTGCCTCCCTTGCACTGGCAATTATTACAAACTCCCCCACCTGGATCTTTGCAACGGTTATGCTGTGGATCATGGACGCTTCCATCAACATCTCAATGGAACCGTTCCGGGCATTCGTGGGTGACATGCTCTCATCGGAACAGCGAACGTCAGGGTTTGCAATGCAGAGCTTCTTCATCGGCGTTGGAGCAGTCATTGGCAGCTTCCTGCCCTGGATACTTGCAAACTGGTTCAATGTACCGGAAGTCCCCGCCGAGGGAAAGTTAATTCCTTTCAACCTTAAGCTTTCGTTCTATATCGGTTCCGCGGTTATGCTGTTTGCTGTTCTCTGGACAATAATCCGCACAAAGGAATACTCACCGGCAGAGCTGGAGGAATTTGAAAAAGGTGAAAAAATTGCACGGGGTGAGCTCCTGGCAGAGAAGACAGTCTCTGAACAGGCTGTGACAGGCAGGGATGTCAACTTTTACCGTCCGGGTATCATCTGGCTGGCAGTGGGTCTGGTGCTTACGATTATCCTTTCGCAGGTTAACCTGGAAAAGGAACTTTATGTTGTTACCGGCGGTATCTCATTCTTCGGGTTGCTCCAGGTAATTGCAGGCTTCCTTAAGGCAGGCGGAAAAGGCAGCAACGGGCTGAACAGCATCCTCACCGATCTCAAGCACATGCCAGCCACAATGGGCCAGCTTGCCGTGGTCCAGTTCTTTACATGGTTTGCCCTCTTCTCTCTCTGGATATACACAACATCCGCTGTCACCTCAAAGATTTACGGCACGAGTGACACCGCATCACTTGCCTATAATGAAGGCGCAAACTGGGTGGGAGTGCTC
The DNA here is from genome assembly GCA_027451265.1 of Bacteroidales bacterium. Classification (GTDB taxonomy): domain Bacteria; phylum Bacteroidota; class Bacteroidia; order Bacteroidales; family VadinHA17; genus SR-FBR-E99. The sequence goes on from DAIDJT010000009.1 coordinate 5,334, forward strand.
TTCGGTGTTTATAACGGCTTTTCAGCACTTGTGGCGTTCCTGCTTCCGGTGCTGGCGAAACGTACATCGCGCAAGATCACCCATATGATCTGCCTCCTGGTGGGCGGGGTGAGTCTTATGTCAATAAGCCTGATCAACTCGCCCGGCATGCTTATCATCCCGATGCTTGGCATCGGCCTTGCATGGGCCAGCATTCTGTCAATGCCATATGCAATCCTTACCGGCTCACTGCCCCACAACAAGATGGGTATTTATATGGGCATATTCAACTTCTTCATCGTTATCCCGCAGATCCTTGCAGCAAGTATCCTCGGAAGCATGGTCAAGCACCTCTTCTCGGGCAGTACAATGCTGGCCCTGGTTACCGGTGGGGTTTCAATGATTATTGCAGCCCTGGCAGTGAATTTTGTAAGGGACGTTGATGACAGGAGGTGATCATGGATCTGAGAGGATGCATTTTTGACCTGGACGGCGTCATAGTTGACACCGCGAAATATCACTTCATGGCATGGCGGCGCCTGGCAAAGGAGCTCGGCTTTATCTTCACGCTTGAAGACAATGAGGCGCTCAAGGGCGTAAGCCGGATGGCTTCACTCGAGATCCTTCTCAGCAAGGGAAATATCCATGTCACCGAAAAGGAAAAGGAAGAGCTGGCAGCCCGTAAGAACGGATGGTATGTTGAGTTCATCTCCGGCATGAAACCTGATGAGATCCTTCCCGGAAGCGTGAAGTTTCTGAAAACTCTCAGGAAAGAGGGCATACTGACAGCCATAGGATCAGCCAGCAAGAACGCCGGAACAATACTTGACGGAATAGGCCTGCGCGAAATGTTTGACGTGATCATTGACGGGAACAAGATATCAAAGGCCAAACCAGATCCGGAGGTGTTCCTCAGGGGTGCGCAGGAGATGATGCTGTCTCCCTCGCAGTGCATCGTTTTTGAGGATGCTCAGGCAGGGATTGAGGCAGCAATTGCCGGAGGGATGAAGTGTGTGGGAGTTGGAAGCCTTGAGCTGCTTGGCAGGGCTGACCTGGTCATTCCCGATCTTAAAAAAATTACTTTGAAACAATTGAGAAATCTATAGTTCGAAATGACTGATTCACGTTTTCAGTCCGATGAGTGGAAAATCATCGAGAAACGGTTTGACCCCGTGAGAGGCCGCGATTCCGAGAGCATCTTTGCCCTGGGTAACGGAATGATGGGACAACGGGCCAATTTTGAAGAGACCTATTCCGGCGATACCCTCCGGGGAAATTATGTTGCAGGAGTCTATTATCCTGACAAGACCGTTGTGGGGTGGTGGAAAAACGGTTACCCTGAATATTTCGCCAAGGTGCCCAACGCGCCCTCCTGGACAAACATTATCGTCCGCGTTGACGGAGAGGAGCTTGACCTGGCAAAATGCAAAGTGAAGACCTTCCGCAGGGAACTGGATATGAAGCAGGGGGTGCTGACGCGAATGTTTACCGCAGTAATGCCCTCCGGCAGGGTGGCTGAAGTTACCGCTATGCGTTTCCTTTCCATGGATGAGCCCGAACTGGCAGCAATCAGCTACACCGTGCGCATCACAGGCGGCAGCGGAAAGATTGAGCTGATTCCCTGGCTGAACGCCGATGTATACAATGAGGATGCCAACTACGACGAGAAGTTCTGGGAGAACGAATCTGCTTCCCGCAACGGCAGGCGCACAGTTGTTGTTGCGCAGACGCGAAAGACTGCTTTCGTCGTCGCTACCGCGATGGAAAACACCCTGAGCCTGAACGGCAAACCGGCAAAGGGCGAGCCTGTTATCACCACAACCGGCAAAACGGCTCACAGTGCATTCACATCGGCCTATTCCGACGGTGACACCTTCGTGGTGACCACGTATGCAGCAGTGCTCTCATCATTCAACCACCCGGTGGAAGGAATCGCTGAGAAGGCTATGGCTTCGGCCGGTACGGCCGCCGTAAAGGGCTTTGACGCCTTGCTTGAAGCCCACCGCAGCGCGTGGGCCCAAAAGTGGGAACATGGTGATATAGTCATCCGGGGTGATATAGCAGCCCAGCAGGGAATACGGTTCAACATCTTCCAGCTGAACCAGACCTATACCGGCGAAGATCCAAGGCTGAACATTGGCCCCAAGGGATTCACCGGTGAGAAGTACGGCGGCAGCACTTACTGGGATACAGAGGCCTTCGTCTTCCCCTTCTACCTGAGTACCGCTGACACACATGTGGCACGCAACCTGCTGCTGTACAGGTATAAGCACCTTGGCAAAGCCATAGAAAACGCGCAGAAACTGGGATTCAAAGGCGGAGCTGCCCTTTACCCCATGGTTACCATGAACGGCGAGGAGTGCCACAATGAATGGGAGATAACCTTCGAGGAGATTCACCGTAACGGCGCCATCGCCTATGCAATATTCAACTATGTGAGGCATACCGGCGACCAGAATTACCTTTCAGAGTACGGCCTCGAAGTACTGGTGGCACTTTCGCGCTTCTGGGCACAGAGATGCAACTGGTCGCAGGAAAAGAACAGGTATGTTATCCTTGGCGTGACCGGCCCCAATGAGTATGAAAATAATGTCAGCAACAACTGGTATACGAATACGCTGGCACGCTGGACACTGAAATACACCTCTGACACCCTTGAATGGCTGCGGTCTACCAGCCCGGTGAAGTACAACGCAATTATTTCGCGGACTCACCTTGATACACAGTCAGAACTGAAGCACTGGAAGGAAATAATTGACAATATCTACCTGCCTGTACACCATGATCTTGGAATCATTTTGCAGCAGGACGGATTCATGGACAAGTTGCAGCAGACGGTCAAAGACCTTGACCCGGCTGAACGGCCTCTGAACCAGCACTGGTCATGGGACCGCATTCTACGGTCGGTCTTCATCAAACAGGCCGATGTGCTCCAGGGGATCTATTTCTTCGAGGATGATTTCGACGAGGATACAATCAGGCGTAATTTCGACTTCTATGAGCCTCGCTGCGTGCATGAATCATCACTCTCGGCAAGCATCCACTCCGTGCTCGCAGCCAGGCTGCATGACACGGAGAGTGCGTATACCCTCTACCTGCGCACCGCCAGGCTTGACCTTGATGATTACAACCGCGAAGTGAAGGACGGACTCCACATAACCAGCATGGCCGGAACATGGCTTGCCATAGTGGAGGGATTCGGCGGCATGAGGATACGAAACGAAAGAGTATGCTTCAACCCTGTCATACCGGCAGCATGGACATCATACTCGTTTATTATCAGGTACAGAAACAATCCGCTACGGGCTGAGGTCAACGGCAACACTGTCACAGTTGTAAACCTCTCCCAGGCTTAGATACCTCTTGCCGTCTATGGGCAGCAGGTAACGCTGAAACCCGGGGAAGAAAGGAAATTTGAGAAATGATGAAAAGAGTATTACAGGCCCTCGTTTTACTGATGCTGCCGGCTGTGCTGCCGGCACGGACACAGGTGGTTATTGAACGTGTTGACCCGCCCTCATGGTTCACCGGGATGAAGAATGATGCCCTTCAGCTGATGGTCTACGGCAAGGAGATAGGAACATACGAAGTGAAAACTGATTATCCGGGTGTGGAGGTAAAGACCATGGTAAGGACTGAAAACCCGAACTACCTTTTTGTAAACCTGAATATCTCAGATGAGGCCGTGCCGGGAACCGTGACCCTGACATTCGCCCGTGGCAAACAGAAGCTGACCCACAGCTATCCGCTCCTGGCCAGGCCGGCCGGTCCTGCGAGGGGATTCAACTCCTCTGACGTGATTTACCTGCTTATGCCTGACCGTTTCGCCAACGGCGACACCTCAAATGACAATGTGGCGGGTATGACAGAACAGATTGACCGCGGCAATCCGGGCGGCAGACACGGCGGTGACCTGAAGGGAATTACAGACCACCTTGATTACCTCCATAAACTGGGCGTTACAGGAATATGGCTCAACCCGTTCCTTGAGAATAACCAGCAGCACTCATCATACCACGGCTATTCGACCACTGATTTCTACAAATCAGACCTGCGCTACGGATCCAATGACGAGTTCAAAAACCTGGTGACCGAAGCACACAAGAGAGGAATGAAGGTGGTTATGGATATGATATTCAATCATATAGGTTCATTCCATTGGTGGATGAAAGACCTTCCGTCAAAAGACTGGATCCATCAGTTTGATGAATTCACACGAACCAACTACCGTGCTTCAACATATATGGATCCGTATGCCGCAGCAAGCGACAGGACGCTGATGGAAAAAGGCTGGTTTGACATGACCATGCCTGACCTCAACCAATCCAATCCCCTTGTTGAGACCTATCTTATCCAGACAAGCCTCTGGTGGATTGCCTTCAGTGACCTCGACGGCATAAGGATGGACACCTACCCTTACCCCCAGCCTGATATGATGGCCAGATGGGCAAAGCAGGTGACCGATGAGTTTCCGGGCTTCTTCATTGTTGGTGAAGTGTGGTATGATGACCCGGCTCAGATTTCATACTGGGCATTTAACAAGAAAAACAGTGACGGTTACAGGTCAAATCTTCCATCGGTGACCGATTTTCCGCTCTGCTTTGCAACTCACAGGGCTTTCGAGGGCAAGACCAGTCCCACCGACGGGCTTTCAAAGCTGTACAATGTCCTTTCAGAGGATTTCCTGTACCCCGAACCGCTCAGGAACGTCATCTTCCTTGACAATCATGACATGACACGGTTCTACACCCAGACCGGGAAAAGCCTTGATGCATACAAACTGGGGCTGAGCTTCATCATGACCACCAGGGGTATCCCCCAACTCTATTATGGCACCGAGATTGTCATGGAAGGCGACAAGAGCAGGGGCGACGGCCGGCTCAGGGATGACTTCCCGGGCGGATGGCCGGGTGATGAAAAAAGCGTTTTCACCGCAACCGGACTCACCGGGCAGGAGAAAGAAGCACTTGAGTTTACAAAACTCATCCTGAACTGGAGAAAGAATAAGGAGGTGATCCATACCGGAAAACTGAAACACTATATACCAACAGACGGGGTATATGTCTATTTCAGGTATAACGACCGTGAGAGTGTAATGGTGATAATCAACACCAACGGCAAGGAGAGCAAGACGGTGGAGGGCAGCAGATATGCCGAGTCACTTGACGGTTTCACAAGCGGTACTGATATCATTTCAGACAGAAAGATTAATGATCTGAAATCTTTCACAATAGCACCTCAGACAGCAATGATAATTGAACTAAAATAACCTGATCACAATGAAAGAGCACATTTTCAAGATTTTATTTCTTTTCATCGGTGCTGCTGCACTGGTGGTAGCCTGCCGGCCCAAACCGGCCGCGGTGATAGAACCGCTGAAGACCTCAGTGGTCCACGCCGACTGGACCCGCAACATGGTCCTTTATGAGATTAACACCCGGCAGTTCTCCGAAGAGGGCACCTTTGCAGGAGTAAAGGAAAGACTGCCCCAGCTGAAGGAACTGGGAGTGAACGTTCTGTGGTTCATGCCAATTTACCCGATAGGAGAGAAGAACCGCAAGGGCGAACTGGGAAGCTACTACTCCATAAAGGATTACAAGGGCATCAATCCTGAGTTCGGTACTATTGATGACTTTAAAACACTTGTGGACACTGCACATACAATGGGTTTCCACGTGATCCTCGACTGGGTGGGGAACCACTCTGCCTGGGATAACCCTCTGGCTACCGGGTTCCCGGAGTGGTACGAGAAAGATTCGGTTGGCAATTTTGTTTCCCCGTTTGACTGGACAGATGTGATACAGTTTGACTATACCGCAGCACCCCTCTGGGATTACATGGTTGGTGCGATGAGGTACTGGGTGGAAGAAGTTGGAATTGACGGTTACCGCTGTGACTTCCCGGGCCTCGTGCCTGAAGAATTCTGGTTCAGGGCCACCACCGAACTCAACTCGGTGAAGCCGGTGCTTATGCTTGCTGAGGATGAGGAGCATTCATACCTTCTTGAGCGTGCATTTGACATGAACTACGCCTGGGCGCATCATCACCTGATGAACGCAGTAGCAGGAGGCAACCGCGCACCGGCTGCCCTTGACAGCCTGCTCCAGTACGAAATTAAGAGATATGCACCGGAGTCATACAGACTGCGTTTCATGACCAACCACGACGAAAACTCGTGGAACGGCACCATCGAAGAAAAGATGGGTGATGCCCAGAAGGCCTTTGCATGCTATCTCTTCACCGTTCCCGGCGTGCCTCTGCTCTACAACGGCCAGGAAGCTGACCTTGACAAGAGGCTTGAGTTCTTCAAGCGTGACCCGATTGATTGGAAGGAGACCGAACTGACACCCTTCTACTCGAAGCTGGTTCACCTGCGAACCTCCCACCCTGCCCTGCGTCACGGCACGGAAGGAGGATCTTATGATGTGTTGAAGACAGACCAGAAGAGCGTGGTGGCCTTTAAAAGGGTCAAAGGCGAAAATGAGGTCCTGACCATCCTCAATATGAGCAGCAAGCCGTTAACGGTAGCCCTGAAAGACGGAGCCACCGCCGGTACCTATAAGGATCTTTTCACCGATGCAGGCGTTGAGATCGCCCAGGGCAGGAAAATGCAGATGGAGCCCTGGGGATATATGGTCCTGGTAAAGTAATTGTAAAGGCTTATTCCAGATAAGAAACCCGGATTGTGTGTCCGGGTTTTTTATGTCTGAAGGTCTGACGTCTGAAGGTCTGATGTCTGAAGGTCAATAGTCTTTAACTGACCTTCAGACCTTGAGACCCGGGACCTTCAGACCTCTAACCTAGTACCTGATCACCCGTTTTACTGCCGATGCCCTTCCGGCTGTCACTTTCAGGTAATATATTCCCGCATCCAGGGCTGATCCGTCAAGTTCAAGCTCATTGATACCGGCAGGGGTGCTTATCATCCTTACCACAGCACCGGTGGCAGTGATCACCTCAACCATGTGTGGCTGATACTGATCATCACCGGTAAATTCTATCACAGCCTTTTCACGGAAGGGATTCGGATAAACCCCGAACAAAATGCCTTCACCGTCATCTGCAACCGGTTCCTCTACACCCAGCAGGAACGAGGGTCTCGCAACCTGTTTGGAGGTATATATCCTGTATTCTCCCTGCACAAGGGAGATGGGTGTATTCTGGTTGGAAGTGTTCACTTCGACCTGGGTTCCTCGGAAAAACTCATACCAGGTACCGGTGCGGGTGAAATTCGGATCAATCGTGCGGGGGAAAAAGTCAAAGTTACCCAGAACCACCACATCCATATCCTGGTGCACAATATTCAGCCTCTTGGTCATACCGTTCTGGTAGAGGGTGAAGTTGTCCGAAGAAAAGGCCGGGTACTTCTTTCTCAGTTCAATCAGACCTGCGAAGTTGTCAAAGAGATTCTTCCTTACGGGTTCAGTATAATACCCCCATCTTATTGGCTTCTCTTCAAGCCTCTGATATCCTTGTCCGAGAATGACGTCATATCCCAGTTCCTGGAATTGCCATAACATTTTGGGGCCCGGTATCGTCAGGAAAAATGTGGCCGTAAGCTTGACCCTCTTAATGGCCGTGTTGAAATCCTTTATGTTATATCCTCCGTCAGCCTTCCCCTCGGTAATATTGAGATACATTATCCTCTCCTGGTCATGGCTCTCCATATAATCAACAATCCCCGGCCGGTCAAAACCGAGGGCTTTCCATGATGCATCAGAAATATCTGACGACTTGCCTGTTGAGGCATCTTCGTATCTCCACTTTCCATTACCCCACAGGAGAAAATCGTATGCCGCGAGTTCCTTTTCCTCGGCGTTGTCTGTAAAGTGTTCCAGGATCAGGAGGGCATCAGGTTTGTATGCCCGGATCCTGTCACTCATCCGTTTAAGGATGGCTATTCTTGAGGCGTCATACGCTGATACCGAGTAATCACTGTTACTGGATTTATTCGTGAATCCTTTGGTAAAGTCAAACCTGAAACCATCAAACCTGAACTCGTCAATCCAGTAATGGCAGACGCTGTCAACGAAGGCTTTAGTTGCATAACTTTCGTGGTTGAAATCAGATCCTCCGAAGCTGTAAAAATGGGGAGTTGTGACGTTGAACCATGGATTGTTTGCTGACGGCTGATTGTTCACGCTGTTCCAGTAAAGCCTGACCAGAGGATTTGAGTTGTATGAATGGTTGAGCACTATGTCCATGATTACGGCTATTCCCCTGCCATGGCATTCATCTATCAGCTCTTTCAGATCTCCGGGGGTACCGTAATATTTGTCAACCGCAAAGTACATTGACGGGTTGTAACCCCAGCTGCTGTTGCCCTCGAACTCATTCACCGGCATAAGCTCTATGGCGTTTACTCCCAGGCGCTTCAGGTAATCAAGGGTGTCACGCACCGTTTTAAAGGCATGTGTCGCCACAAAGTCACGTACCAGCATCTCATAGATAACCAGGGTATCCCTGGCAGGCGGCATAAAGCTGTTGTTCTTCCAGGCGTATGCCGGAGGACGTGTCCGGAAGACTGACACAAGTTCATTTGTCAGCCCCTCCGGATATGGTTTCAGGTCAGGATAAATGGTTTCGTCTATGAATTTGTCATTCCACGGGTCCAGCACCTTTGTTGTGTAGGGATCAGGTATGCGCAGTGTTTCATCAACAAGGTACTGGAACCCGTACTCACTGGCAGGATCAAGCCCGTTAACCTCCAGCCAGTACCAGTTTCCGTCAGGACTCCTCTTCATGAATCCCTCACTGCTGTACACCCAGTTGTTGAAGTCGCCTATGACAAAGACGGTGCTTTTGTATGGTGCATAAAGTAGAAATGTTGCGGTATTGTCTCCCGTGATGTTCACCCCGGGTTTCAGCCCTGCCGGCACTGAGGCCGTCACTGCAGGAGTACGTATGAAATAGTATGCGGAATCAGCTTTCATTACATTGTTGTACCATGCCTTTGCAAGCAGCTTGAAGCTTCCTGATCCGGCAGCAGTGACAGAATGGCTGAGAGTTTTCTCCGTAACTTTCTTAAGCCGGACGCCGTTCTGGTATAGAATTAATGAATCGCATACCGAAGCAGAAAATGCAACAGGGATCACCTCTCCCGCATTAACCAGGGAAGTATAAAGGGCGGGCTGCGAAAGCAGGATTTCAAAACTGCCTTCAACAGTGACGTTGCAGAATATGTCCGCGCCATTGTTGTCACGGCCGGTACGAGAGGCATTACCGTTGCGGAACACAAAAGCCATTTTCTGAATTGTCTCAGATTCCGGGACACCATAAAATGCCCTGATTGAAGGTGAAATGGTAAGTGTATACGTGTTGGCGTCAACACGGGTCAGCTTTACTTTATCCGGTGGCGGCACCGTGGTGCTCCAGGTTCCTGAAACAACGTACTTCCAGTCAGATTGGCTTGAGCTCAGGTTGGTTATGACGCCGGTATGAGCGTATACATCGTCTCCCGTGTAATCCTTCATTCCCATGTCACCTGCGTCAGCGTGGAACGTAATCACCACCGGGGCTGAGGCCAGGGTGAAGACCGGATCTGTGGTAATCACCTGTGATGACACAGCCAGGCTCCACCCTGCAAAAATCAGTACCAGTACAGGAATCTTGATTTTCATTGTTTCTGATTGAAAGTGTGAATCTTGCTAAATATAATCAAAAACCTCTTCCTGTCACAGAAGAGGTTTTTGATTTCAAGGAACACTGCGGCAAAGTGCCGCAACATTGGGGTCTATTCCGCTTAGTTCTTTGTCACTGTTGCTACTTTTGTCCAGGGATTGAGTGTAATGGTATAATTGCCTGCCTCTGCGACTGGAATGTTGGGTGCATTATCTGAGGAGAGGTTAGTAAGACTTCCTCCTAAACTATAGTCCCAAAGGTCATTGGCCCTGAACTTAAACGAGTTTGCCGTCAGGTTCAGTGTCACTGTGAAGCGTCCATTGACTGCATCCCAGGTCATATTGGTGTCATCATTCCATCCGCCCGGTGTTGCATCACCGATAACACCCCACCTGTCAGCACGGTATGTATATGCCAGCGGTTGGCTGAGGTCAAGGGTGAATGCATAGTCGGCTTCAAGGTTGAGTTCCAGATTGTCGTTGCTTCCTGCAACCAGGTCATTGCTGCCAGAGCCTTTCCCATAGTTATAGCCCCAATCGTCATTGGCCCTGAACTTCCATGGTCCGGCGGGCATATGAATTGCACCTTTCCATATACGCAGGGCAGGATCATAGGTAAGTGCTATTTGTGAGCCCCAGTTTGTAACCTGTCCGATTACGCCCCAGTTCATTGCCACTGCGGTGTAGGTCATCGGATCAACACCGGCATTGACATTCAGTTTGTAGAAGCCCTGAGGCAGGTTGAGGTTTCCGGCGCCCGGATCCGAGTTGAGTACTCCGGCAGTGCCGCTTGCACCGTAATTCGGACCGTCCCAGTTGGGCTGTGAAGCAAACTTGAAATTGTTGCTGGAGTTTGCCATATAGACATAACCTTCAACATTGTTCGGATTAGCCTCATTGCTCTTAACCATTGGCGAATTCGCAGGTGACCAGTCACCAAGGCCTGAGCCGGGATAACTGGCAGCCACATAATCACCCGGGAGATACCATTCGCGAACGCTCACCAGCGTGGTAAAGGTTATCTCGTTTCCGTAGGCTGTGCCTGCACCGTTGGTTGCATAGGCACGGGCATAGTACTTGGTAAGTCCCTTCAGGCCTGAAAGGTTGCTGACAAAAGTACCCAGACCGGCCCCGTCAGTAGTTTTGCTGTTGGAAATGGTAGGCTTGGTTGCCGTTCCGTAGCATACACCGCGGGCTGTAACTGCCGAACCACCGTCAGCGGTGACGCTGCCTCCCGTGATTGCGGTTGTCCCTTCAACAGCGGTGGCTGCAGTCGTGGTGAGGGTTGCCAGTACAGGCAGAGTGGTGAATGTGAGTTCCTCGCCGTAGATGGTGCCGTCAGGACCTGTTGCAAATGCACGGGCATAATATGTCGATGCAAAATCAAGGCCCGTAAGGGTCACATTATAGGCAGCAGTGGTTGCCGGACCGGCAAAGGGAGCAGTTGATTTCGAAGTGTTGGGTGCAGGCTGCTTGTCATAGCATACGCCTCTCGTGGTGAAGCCCTGACCTTCAGCTACAACAAATCCTGTAACCGTTGCCGAGTTTGAAGTGACATTGAACACCTTGGTAGTTCCAAGTGCAGGATCAAGCCTGACTTCAGATGTCTCCTTGGTACAACCGGAAAGAATAAGCATCGCAGCAACCGGTAATACCATGATTTTCATTATTGTTTTCATATTCATATATGTATCTTATGTTATCCCGGTTTAGTTCTTGGTAATAGTGCAACTGTATGTTGAACTTCCGATGATCAGCTTAACGGTATAATTACCTGCCGCATCAATCGGGATATCCTTGCTGCTGCCGTTGTTCCAGAGGTTGGAAAGGTTGTACTCCGGATGGGAGGCATCACCATTGCCAAGATTTATTCCGCCATTCCAATCATCATTCGCTCTGAATTTGACATATCCGACAACAAGGTCCAGGGTAATATGCCAGAAGCCACCCTGAGCATTGTACTCCATTTTCTGATCAGGAGCATTCCAACCGTTTGGTGTTGCTGATCCGATGAGACCAACCCTGAATGGCAGGAGTTTGTAAGTCAATCCATTGACGTCTACTGTCATTTTATGCCATCCGGTTACCTCCGGAATGAATGCCGGGCCATTGACTGACAAAACATCAGCGCTGCCACCATAATTTTTCCCGTCATCCGGATTATTCAGGGTGAAAGGATTGGCAGGATCGAGCTTGATATAACCCATATAATTGCCATCGCCCAGTGCTGACTCGATCTTCTGGGTGATACCAGAACCCACTACGTTAAGACGCGGAAGGCCGTAGAGTGCTGCTGTCACGCTCTTTGATTCAGAGTTGTAGGAAAATGTCTGGGTACCGGTGCCTGGAGCGCCCGTGCCGGCATCGACCACCAGTACAGCCCTGAGTCTGAAGTCAAGGGCAGTGGAAGCATCGGCAGGAAACTTCTTGATAAGGGCACCGTTCAGGTCACTGACGGTGATCTTCATTGACTTACACTGGCTGCCTGACCATACGGTCACAAAATCTGCAAATGCAGTACCTGCGGCGCAGACATCAATGTAATATGCGGCTGAAGCCTGGAAGCCCGGATCAACGGGAGTACCCACAAACTCAAGCACACTGTTGCCGTTAGACCTCTGAAGGGTCAGGTCAGGTATGGTTGTAAGTACCGGCGGATTCGGATCTGACAGAAAGGTTATCTTCTCACCGTCTTTTTCACATGCGGTGAAGAGTGCTGTCAATCCGATGAATGTCAGATATATTAATATATTCTTCTTCATTTTTCTTGGCATTTAATGATTAATAACCCGGGTTGTTTACCCCGTTGTAGTTCGGGTTTGCTGAAAGTTCATCACCGGGGATCGGGAAGAGATTGAGGTGTTCAGAAGTGCTGGCACCTGCAAACGCACCACCCTTCCACTGCCACAGATAGCTACCTCCGGTGAATTTACCGAAGCGAATCAGGTCGGTACGTCTCTGGGCCTCATAGTAGAATTCGCGTCCGCGTTCATCGATAATGAAATCGAGGCTAAGCTTTGCAGCCGTGATATCGCCGCTGGTGTTGCCGTAAGCGCGTTCCCTGACTTCATTTATATCATCTACAGCTGCATCAATATTAGCTGCACCACCCATCCTGTAAAGAGCTTCAGCCCTCATAAGGTAAGCATCTGCCAGACGGAATACCGGGAAATCAGTGCATGCAAATGCGATGTTGTAATTGGAAGGCGCCGTACCATCTGCATTGCGTGCAGTGAACTTGTAGACACCAATGCCATAGTCACCGCTGGCAGAGGGAGCCGGGATGTTCCTTGCCTTCTTTATCTTCATGAAAACGCGTTTGTCAGGGCTCAGCGAGAATGTCTGATCATTTGCCGGGATCGGCACATTGCCATATACTGCAATAGTGTCAACCAATTTGGCCAGGAAATTGATCCTTGCACGGTTGCCGTTCCAGTTGGTGTTGGAAGTCAGTCCGTGGAAGTCCTCTGCCCTGATATATGTAGCATCGCTTGATGATTCAATTATAAAGGTCGTCCCAACATAACCCTGGACATTTATACCGTCCTGCTCCCATGCAAAGATCATCTCCGGGTTATGGCGGCCGTCGTTGTCAGCGCTGAAGTTCTGCCTGTAATTGGGGGCAAGGGAATACTTCTGGCTGCCTATGACCTTGTCACAGTAGGTTTTGCAATCATCCCACCTGGGAGTGCCTGTGTAGACTTCAGCATTTAGGTAAAGTCTTGCAAGGAGCATCCATGCTGCTGCCTGGTCAGCCTGCGGGTATGAGAACTTGGGTTCCCCAAGCTTGGTCTCCAGGTCAAGCAGTTCAGACTCGATATAATCGAATATCTGTGCTCTTGTACCAATTTTCGGGAAGAACTTGCCAACACCATCTGCTTCAGTGGTGAAGGGAAACTGCCCGAAAAGGTCAATTGCCCAGGAATAGGCCAGTGCCCTGAGGAACCGTGCCTCGGCAACATACCTTTCAACATCAGGATCAGTGTTTCCCTGTGCCTTGACTATGAAGTCATTGGCGTAGGTAATGCTGAGGGCCAGGCGCTGGTAAAGAGCCGTCAGGAACGGGTTGCTGGGACTCCACTGCTGGGTGTTCAGGTCAGCTATACCGACATCGGTCCATCCACATATGGCCTCATCGGTGGTGATCTCCTGAAGGTTCCAGAGGGCCCTCATTGTTGTGAAGAAGTTCCCGTCAGAAGCAGCAATATCATCACCGCCGTTTGCTCCCTGCCCCGAGATAATGAAGCTGGCGTAGATCTTGGCCAGGGCCTGTTTCATGTATGCTGGATTGTCAGCCAGGTTGCCGGCAAGGATTTTTGTCGGGTCATTCGGGGTGACATCCAGATCTTTCACGCATGATGAGATCATCAGCGCTGAAAGCATTATTCCGAATATTATAATCTTCTTGTTCATATCTGCTTATCGTTATTTTATTAGAAGGTAAGCCCTATACCAAGCATATAGGTGCGGGGCCTGGGGTAAAAGTTGTTGTCTATACCACCTGAGACCTCGGGGTCAAGACCGCTGTACTTTGTAAGGATCAGTGCATTCTGGACGGTAGCGCTGACGCGTGCTCCAACTGCGCCGAAGATATTGTCAAACCTGTATCCTGCACTGATGTTGTCAAGCTTCAGGAACGAGGCATTCTCAACGAAGTAATCACTGGTGTACTGACGCTTGACAAAATTAGTTTCTGCAAGCACCCTTGCAAAGTTCTTCCAGTAGCCGATCTGCTGCATCTGGTCATATGATGCACTTGCTGCAACCTGGTTGTAGACATAGTTGCCAATGCTTGCACGTGCCGAAGCGGAGAGATCAAAATTCTTGTATTCAAACCTTGCGGAGAGACCAAGAAGATAATCAGCTACAGGATTATGATAAATGTATTTGTCAGCATTGTCACCGCCGACCACACCACCCTGGCCTGACTCATCAACATAAAGACCCTCTATTGGGGTGCCGTCCGCATTGTATACCTGACGGTTGACAAAGAAGGCGTATGCCGGGAACCCGACCCTGGTCACCTGTTTTGTGCCGGTCATGCCATCACCGTATGTAATACCGATATAATTGGGATCGTCCGTAAGCAGAAGCTTCGTTATCTTGTTTACGTTATAGGTGGCATTGAATCCTATCGAGAAAAGGATGTCATTTGTCGATACAGGAATAAAGTTCAGTGAGAGTTCAGCACCCCTGTTTTCAAGACTGCCCACGTTGGTAAGAAGCCTGTTGGAGAAGTTGCTGCCGCTTGACACTGTAACTGAGTTCAGAAGATCATCCGTTGTTCTCTGGTATATATCAATTGAACCGGTTATGCGGTCATTTATGAATGCGAAATCAAGACCTGCATTAAGAGTGGTGGTCTCCTCCCACTTGATGTCCGGGTCGTATGCATCAGGCCTCAGAGTCGGGACAAATTCACCATCAATGTAATACCATGAACCCTCCGATGACTGGCGGTAGAGAGCCTGAGCCGGATAGTCATTACCTATGTCCTGCTGGCCGGTGATACCCCATCCGAGTCTCAGTTTGAGATCTGATAGTGCCTTGACATCCTTAAGGAAAGATTCATCCTTGATCTTCCAGGCAAACGCCACTGACGGGAACAGACCCCAGCGGTTGGCCTTTGCAAAACGTGATGAACCGTCATCGCGGAGAGTGAAGGTGAGGAGGTACCTTTCAGCAAAGGTGTAGTTGACACGGCCAAAGAATGAAACCAGGTAGTTTTCGGTAACGAATGTCGAGCTGTCTGATTTCTGGTAGGGATGAGTTTCATCAACAATACCACGCGAATAATTCTTGCCGTTTCTTTCAAAATGCTGCCATGAATAACCGGCAGTTACATCCAGGGCGCTGTTGATGCTTGTCAGGTCCTTGTTGTAGTTAAGGTAGAAATCCAGAAGGTTATTGTAGTTGTTTCCGCTGTAATCTGTAAGTCTTCCGTAAAGAGGAGAGGTGAGTACCGAGGGAGACGTGACAGGACGGTTATTGTGTCCTTCACTCTTTGTCTTGTCTGTGGCCAGGTTAAGGTTGGCCCTGAGTTCAGGCAGGAACGGCATGGTGTAGTCAAACTGAATATTACCAATTATCCTGTTGACCACGGAACGGTTATCTGCAACCAATGCCTGCTCAACAGGGTTGGGAGTTCCCAGGTTCGCGCCGTAATTTGCCCACTGGTAATAACCTGCAGAATTTACATTCCCGTCATAGACAGCCTGCGACGGGTCCATGTTGACTGCTGACCCGATGGAACCATCATCGCCAAAGTTATGATGTGAATTCATCCCCTTGATGTTCAGGTTAACCTTAAGCCTGTCATTGAAGAATGTTGGATTAAGGCTCAATGATCCGGTCATCCTCTGCATGGCAGTGTTCTTCAGGATACCGTTCTGGTCAGTGTAGCCGACCGATAAGCGGTAAGGAAGTGTTTTGACGGCACCTGAAAGACTCAGGTTGTGATCATGTGATATGGCAGTGCGGAAGATCTCCTTCTGCCAGTTCGTATTTTGTGTGCCAAGCAGGCTGAGGTTGTCTACTCCGAAGAGATCTTTCTTGTCAAGTGCAAGCTGCCTGATCTCATCACCTGAAAAGACATCAACAAATGCTATTGCATTGGCAACTGAGACGCTTCCGTCATAAGATACTTTCAGCGGGCTGCCGGCAGTGCCTTTCTTGGTGGTTATGATGATAACACCGTTTGATGCCCTTGAACCGTAGATGGCGGTTGCGGAGGCATCCTTCAGGACGGTGAATGTCTCAATGTCATTCGGGTTTACAAATGACAGAATGTTTGAGCTTCCTGAAACTCCTTTGTTGTCGATGGGTACACCATCAATAATTATCAGGGGATCATTTGAGGCATTCAGAGACGAGCCGCCGCGCACGCGTATTGTTGCGCTGCTTCCCGGTGCACCACCGGCAGTGGTGATGACCACACCGGCGCTCTTGCCAACAAGCAGATCCTGCGGTGAAGTGATTGCTCCCTTGTTGAAATCCTTTGAGCTGATAGCTGAGACGGATCCGGTGGCATCACTCTTCTTGACGGTTCCGTAACCGATGACCACCACCTCATCGAGGGCCTGGACATCAGTACGCATTGCTACGTTGATGACATTGCCTTCACCTACGGGTACCTCCTGCGGCAGGTAACCGATAAAGGTGAAAACGAGCACATCCCCGGGCTTTGCCATAAGGGAGTATTCCCCGTTAACGCCGGTAATGGTTCCCGTAAGCGAGCCCTTGACCACGACGTTCACTCCGGGTAACGTCTGTCTGTCGGCTGCGTCGGTAACTGTACCTGACACTCTTACCTGTTGCCCGAAGACAACAAGACTCATCATTATGCCGAAGGTCAGCATGAAGAGCCGTTTTCCAGTTAGTTTCTCCATAAATAGATCAGTTTAATTGCAGTTTTCTGAATTGATATATTGCTAAAGTTATTTGCATGGTTTAGGGGACGATAAAATTCAAGCTTTTTTTAAAGTTAACCAACTCTTTTTCAGGTTTTTTACGCAAACGATGCCGCAAACGTTTGAATTGAGGAGGAAGTTGATTCCATGCATGCAAAACACTCGCATTTTTTTATATCTTTACGTCTGTCAGTTTCCCTAC
>DAIDJT010000010.1 GCA_027451265.1 Bacteroidales bacterium
TATCCTATACGGGTTACATTATGGCGTGATTCACAGCTTCATCCTATGAGCTGCGCCAGCGCCAATTATATAACCTGAATTCTTTCATCATCACAAACATAGTAATTTATTTCAGTTATAACACCTTTCAGGTATATAATTTAAAGCATCTGAAATAAAAAACTTTTATCCATTGTCTGAAAGTCTTTTCACAAGGCCCCTGATATGCTCCCCGACTTCAGAAGTTGAGTGAGGGTTCCCTGCGTCAAGATCGCTTGTTACAACACCTTCGTTTACAGCTTCTTCCACTGCCCGTACTATCCAACCCGCCTCCTTCGCAAGACCGAAGCTCAGCTCCAGCATCATGGCAGCGGAGAGAATCGTTCCCACAGGGTTAGCGATATTTTTCCCTGCTGCCTGCGGGAACGAGCCGTGGATTGGCTCATAGAGCGAAGCTGAAAGTCCTATTGATGCCGATGGTAGCATCCCGATGGAGCCGGTTATAACGCTCGCCTCGTCGGAGAGGATGTCTCCGAACATATTCTCGGTAACGATAACATCAAAAACTGACGGGTTCCTGATGAGCTGCATTGCGGCGTTATCAACGAACATGAAGTCCATTTCAAGCTCCGGGTAATCCCCGGCTATCTTCTTTGCCGTTTCGCGCCAGAGCCGTGATGTTGCCAGCACATTGGCTTTGTCAATCACTGTCACTTTCTTTCTTCGCTGCATTGCATACCGGCAACCCAGGTGCACCACACGCTCAATCTCATAACGGCTGTATGTGCAGGTGTCATATGCTGTCAGCCCGTCTTCGGAGCGCCCCCGGGGCTTCCCGAAGTAAATTCCGCCTGTCAGCTCGCGGATCATCACAATGTCTGTTCCTGCAACTGTCTCCTCCTTCAGGGGTGACATGCCGGCCAGTGCCGGGAAGCTTTTTACCGGCCTGACATTGGCGTACAGTCCCAGCTCGCTCCTCATCCTTAGCAATCCCTGCTCAGGTCTTACCTTTGCAGAAGGATCATTGTCATACCTTGGATGGCCGATGGCACCGAAGAGAATTGCATCCGCACTGCGGCAGATGGCAAGTGTCTCATCAGGAAACGGATTTCCTGTACGGTCTATGGCCACGGCGCCGACAAGCCCCTCTGTAAAGCTGAAGCAGTGGCCGGCCGCCTCTCCTGTGACCTCCAGGACCTTGACTGCCTGTTCAATAACCTCCGGACCTATACCGTCTCCGGGAAGGAGAGCTATCTTATAATTCATTCGCTATTTCAATTAGTTTGTTGTATTCCCGGTTTGTTTCTGTACTGCAAATGATGTTGAGCATCTTTTCCGTTGCCTTGATAGCCGCCTCGGTCTGATCGGCATCAAGCCCCCTGGTTCTGAACTCCCTGCCGTTATGATTCCATCTGATGACGGTTTCAACCAGGGCGTCGGTTTTTCCTCCGGGGGGAATAGACACCTCGTAATCAGTCAGCAGGGGCAGAGAGATGCCCAGCGATTCATATATCTTTCTAAGGGCTTTCATAAATGCATCATACTGCCCGTCGCCGGCGGCGGTCTCCTGGTGAAGTATGCCGTCAATCTCCACCTGTACGCTTGCCGAGGGCTTAAGACCGCAGGTGAGATTGAGCGAGTAGTTCCGGATGAAGACCCTGTAACCCGAACGGTCATCGCCAAGGACATCGGCAATTATAAATGGGAGGTCATCGCGTGTGACGCTCTCCTTCTTGTCTCCCAGTTCTATCACCCGCTCCGTCACCCTGGCTATCAGTTCCGGGCTCAGCTCCAGCCCGAACTCCTCCAGGTTTTTCCGGATGGTGGCCTTACCCGACTGCTTGCCAAGTGCATATTCTCTCTTTCTTCCGAATCTCTCCGGGCTGAGGTTGCTGCAGTAGAGATTATCCTTACGGTCGCCGTCAGCGTGCACGCCCGAGGTCTGGGTGAAGACATTTGCCCCTATGACCGGCTTATTAACCGGTATCCTGATGCCGCTGAATTTTTCCACCATCCGGCTGACACGTGTAATCTCATACTCGTTTACATCCGTTTCGGCATTGAGGTGGTCTCTCAGAAGTGCTAAAACGCTCGACAGAGGAGCATTGCCTGCTCTCTCACCCAGACCGTTCACCGTTGTATGCACCCCTTTTACCCCGGCTTTCACAGCCGAAAAAACATTGGCAACAGAGAGGTCGTAGTCGTTATGAGGGTGAAAATCAAAATGGACCTCAGGGTAACCGGAAGTCATCTGTGCGCAGAAATGCCATGTCTGGTCAGGATTCAGGATGCCAAGGGTGTCAGGAAGCATGATCCTCCTGATGTTGTTGCCGGCAAGGGCGTCAACCATCCGGAAGACATACCCCGGTGATGAAAGCATACCGTTTGACCAGTCTTCAAGGTAAATATTGACAGCCATGCCTTTGATGTCAGCCATTGCAATTATATGGAGGATATCGCTTATGTGCTCATCCGGGGTCTTCCTGAGCTGCTTTTCAAGGTGACGCAGTGATCCCTTGCAGAGCAGGTTTATCACCTTTCCTCCGGCTTCACTGATCCATTCAAGAGAACCGGTGCCATCAACGAAACCAAGAACCTCCACCCTGTCAAGCATTCCGTTCTGTTCAGCCCATGAGGTTATAAGGCGCACCGCCTCCTGCTCTCCGGGCGAGACCCTCGCCGAAGCCACCTCAATGCGGTCGGCCTTCAGATCCCTCAGGAGCATTGTAGCTATATGCAGCTTCTCGAGAGGCGAGTAGGAGACACCCTGCGTCTGTTCGCCGTCCCTGAGGGTGGTATCAAGTATTTCCACTTTCACGGGTGCCTGTTTTTCTCAAACGCCAATATCTCCTCTTTCATCGAAAGGAGATAATCAATATTATCCAACCCCTTTATGAGGCATTCCTTTCTGAAGGGGTCTACCGGGAACCCTGACTGCAATCGCGCTTCAGGAACCGAGAGAACCTGGCCTGGCAGGTCTATCCTCACCATGGAGGATGGCCGGGCTGTGACAAGCTCTGTCAGTTGTGCCAGGAACGCCGTTGTGACCGTGACTGTCAGCAGTCCGTTGTTCAGGGCGTTATTCATAAATATGTCTGCGAATGAGTCAGATACAACCGCCCTGAAGCCGTGGCCGGTGATGGCCCAGACTGCATGTTCCCTGCTTGAGCCGCAGCCGAAGTTGCTCCCGGTGATTAGTATCTCTCCCCTGAATTCAGGCTGGTTGAGCACAAATCCCGGAACAGGGCTGCCGTCACTTGCATAACGCCAGTCGCGGAAAAGTTTCTCACCGAATCCTTCCCTGACGGTCGCGCTCAGAAAGCGTGCAGGGATTATCTGGTCAGTGTCAATATTGGCCAGGGGCATCGGGATGGCTGTTGATTCAAGTATTGTGAATTCCCTTCTTTTCATTTTTCATCAGTGCCTTTAATCATTAATGCCATATTAATTCCCTGGGATCAGTAATTTTTCCGGTCACTGCCGCTGCAGCAGCCACAAGCGGGCCTGCCAGAAGTGTCCTTGCGCCGGGCCCCTGTCTTCCCTCGAAGTTGCGGTTTGATGTTGAGACCGCGTATTTTCCAGGCGGGATCTTATCCTCATTCATTGCCAGGCATGACGAACAGCCCGGTTGTCTCATCTCAAACCCTGCCAGCCTCAGGGTCTCTGTCAGGCCCTCCCGTTGTGCCTGCCGTGCCACCTGCTGTGATCCGGGAACTATCAGGGCAGTCACACCTGCAGCTTTTTTCTTCCCGGCAACAGCTGCGGTAAAGAGCCTGAGATCTTCAATCCGGCCGTTGGTGCAACTCCCCAGGAATACATAGTCGATCGGGTGTCCGAGCAGTCTCATGCCGGGCCTGAATCCCATATATTCGAGCGATTTCATATAGGAACAGCCGGCTGAGTGTCCTGCCTCAGAGGCTGCCGGGTCGGTTTCACCATGAACCCGGCCTGTCTCACCGGGATAAGGAATGACTCCGTCGACGGCCATGCCCATGCCGGGATTGGTTCCGTATGTTATCATCGGTGGTACTCCGGAAGCGTCAAAGCTGATTTCTTTGTCAAACCGGGCTTCGCTGTCACTCCTCAGAGAGTACCAAAGGTGAACAAGGTGAGAAAATGCCGGGTTTTCTGTCAGAGACGGTATCTGTGACAGCCATCCGAAGGTTACCTCATCAGGTGCAATCAGTCCGCCGCGTGCCCCCATCTCTATGCTCATGTTGCATACAGTCATCCGTGCCTCCATGCTGAGATTCCTGACAGCCTCACCCGCATATTCGACGAAGCAACCTGTGGCGCCGCCGGTTGTGAGTGAAGCAATGATATCAAGTATCAGGTCTTTGGAAGTAACCCCCTCAGACAATTTCCCATTAACATTGATCCTCATCTGTTTGGGTCTGGCCTGTAGCAGGCATTGTGTTGCGAGCACCATCTCCACTTCGCTTGTGCCTATCCCGAAAGCTATTGTACCGAAGGCGCCATGGGTTGAGGTGTGGCTGTCACCGCATACTATTGTCATTCCCGGAAGGGTGTAACCCTGTTCGGGCCCGGTGACGTGAACTATGCCGTTGCCGGGGTCACCCATCCCGAAGTAAGTGATGCCCGCAATACGGCAGTTATCCTCCAGGGTCTCCACCTGTGAACGGGATACAGGGTCAGAAATGGGCAGATGCTGGTTCAGGGTGGGTATGTTATGATCAGCGGTGGCAACGGTCCTCTCAGGCCTGAAGATACTTACACCCCTCTGACGCAGGCCGCTGAAGGCCTGAGGGCTTGTCACCTCGTGGATATAGTGGCGGTCAATATAGAGAACATCAGGTCCCCCGCTTACAGACCTGACCACATGTGAATCCCAGATCTTGTCAAAGAGTGTCTTTCCGCCCATTGTCTATTTTTGAAATTGCATCAATGAATGCTTCAACAGATGCAGTTATTATATCAGTGTTTGCGGAGAATCCGTAATGGATATTTCCTGCATGTTCAACCTGGATGTGAACCTTGCCCATGTCATCACTGCCCCTGGTGATGGCCTGTATCAGGAACTCCTCAAGATGTACGTTCTCATGTATCAGATGCTTCACGGCGGTGAAGGCAGCATCTATGGGTCCGTTGCCGGGAGCCGTTGAGGTGTGCACCTCACCGTTGATCCTTATTCCCACTGTGGCTACAGGCATGACTGAGTTGCCGCAAAGGACCTGCAGCGACTCCAGTTTGAGCCGCTTTTCTCCCCGGAAGACCTCACCCGACAGTATCCTGATGTCTTCATCATTGATTTCTTTCTTTTTGTCGGCAAGCATCAGGAAGCGGTGGTAAATCTCGTCAAGTTCCTCCTTGCCCAGCTCTATACCCAGCGCTTCCAGCCGGTGGTTCAGAGCAGCCCTTCCGCTTCTGGCGGTAAGGATGATTGATGATTCCCTGACACCTACCTCCTTCGGATCAATAATCTCATAATTTTCCCTTTTCTTCAGTACGCCATCCTGGTGAATGCCGGATGAGTGAGCAAAGGCATTGCGGCCGACAATGGCCTTGTTCGGCTGGACCGGCATGCTCATCAGTGTGGAGACGAGCCTGCTGGTGCTGAAAATAAGTTTTGGCCTGATGCCGGTGGAGAGGTTAATGTCATGGTGGTTCTTTATTATCATAGCCACCTCCTCGAGCGAGGTGTTGCCGGCCCGCTCACCGATACCATTGATTGTCACCTCAGCCTGCCGTGCCCCGTTGATGAGACCCATAACAGTGTTGGCGGTTGCCATTCCAAGGTCATTGTGACAGTGGGTGGAGAGGATGGCACGGTCAATATTGGGGACATTCTCAATGAGATACCTGATCTTACTTCCGTACTCTTCGGGCAGGCAGTAACCTGTGGTGTCGGGTATGTTTACAACGGTTGCTCCGGCTTTTATAACCGCCTCCGTTACCCTGGCGAGATACCCGTTTTCACTGCGGCCTGCATCTTCCGCATAGAATTCCACATCATCAGTGAATTTCCTGGCGTATTTAACCGCATCAACAGCTCTTTTGATAATCTCTTCCGGGGTGGTCCTGATCTTGTATTGAATATGCCAGGGTGAGGTTCCGATGCCGGTGTGTATCCGCTTTCGTTCAGCATATTGCAGAGCTTCGGCAGCCACCTCAATGTCCTTCTTTACTGCCCGGGTAAGGGCGCATATGACCGGCTCCCTCACGGCCTTCGATATCTCAACCACTGAACGGAAGTCGCCCGGGCTTGAAACCGGGAAGCCTGCTTCAATAACGTCAACGCCCAACGCTTCGAGCGCCTTTGCCACTTCGATCTTTTCAACTGTATTGAGCTGGCATCCCGGCACCTGTTCCCCGTCACGGAGGGTGGTATCAAAGAAAATAACCTTGTTTTTATCCATGATTTCCGCCGTGAGGTTATCTGTTGTCCGGTCTCAGTTTCCTGACGGCCGCACCTGCCCTCCAGAGTTCCGAGGATCCCATTTCAGCAAGTTCGGCATTAAGCTGTTCCCTGTACCCGGAGGCTCCTGTTGAGGTGAGCACCCTGACGCACTCCTCACCGGAGCTTACTTTTTCATAAAGTTCCCTGAAGACCGGGAGGGTTGCCTCCCTGAACCTGGGTTTCCAGTCGAGTGCTCCTCGCTGTGCCGTTGCGCTGCAGTTGGCATACATCCAGTCCATCCCTTTCTCGTCAACAAGCCTGATAAGGCTTTGCGTGAGTTCCTCAACAGTCTCGTTGAACGCTTCTGACGGTGAGTGGCCGTTGTCGCGCAGCACCTGGTACTGGGCTTCCATGATTCCCTCAAGTGCACCCATAAGTACACCCCGTTCGCCGGTGAGGTCGCTGAAGACCTCCTTCTCAAAGGTGGTGGGAAACAGGTATCCTGAACCAATGGCTATACCCAGGGCCAGAACCCGCTCTTCAGCCCTGCCTGTGAAATCCTGGAAGACCGAGAAGCTTGAGTTGATACCTGCACCTGCAAGAAAGTTGCGTCTGACGCTTGTACCCGAGCCTTTCGGGGCACATAGTATCACATCGATGTCAGCTGACGGTATTACTCCTGTATGTTCCTTATATGTGATTGAAAAGCCATGTGAAAAATAGAGTGCCTTTCCCCTGGTGAGGTAAGGCCTGATCACCGGCCACAGTATCCGCTGGGCGGCGTCTGATACCAGGTATTGTATGATAGTTCCGCGGCCAGCCGCCTCCTCCGGGGTGAACAGTGTCAGGCCCGGAACAAATCCGTCTGCAACAGCCCGGTCCCAGTCGGCCATGAACTCCGGCGCCTGGCCTACAATCACGTTTATGCCGTTGTCACGCATGTTCATGGCCTGTGCCGGCCCCTGAACGCCGTAACCAATGACGGCAACAACCTCATCCTTAAGTGCTTCGCGTGCTTTTAAAAGTGGGAACTCCTGCCTTGTCACCACATTCTCAACTACTCCTCCAAAATCAATCCTTGCCATAATGAATATCTGTTAGGTTAGTGTTTAGTTTAATTATAAAATTCAAGTGTCTCCTGGTGCGCGCCCCGTTCCTCATCCATCTCCCGGAGGTAGGCGTTCAGCTCTTTTACCTGCCGTGTGACAGCCACCCGCCCTGAGCTGACAAACTGCAGCACGCCGCACGGTTTAAGCAGAGCGAGCAGCTCTTTAATCTCTGCCCCGGAACCGCTCTTCTCCACCACGATGTATTCGGGAGTCACCTCGAGTATCCGGGCATGGTGTTTCCTGACGATGTCACCTATCATGCTGCCTGACATCAGGCCCCTTGTTGTGACCTTATATAGAGCCATCTCCTGGCAGATTATTTCGGACGAAGTGTGCACGAATACCTTGAGCACATCAACCACTTTTTCTATCTGCCGGGCAACTTTTTCCACCATCTCAGGCGTTGTCCGGACCACCATAGTAAGCATCTGTACACCAGGTACCGCTGATTCCGAGGCGGTTATGCTTTTAATGTTTATCTGCCTCCGGGTCAGGATAAGGGTTATCCTGCTGAGTATCCCGATATGATTTTCGCTGAAGAGCGAGATGGTAAACTCCTGTTTCATGACTTGCTGTTGTATGTAAGTGTTACTTCAGATACTGATGCCCCCGGTTCAACCATCGGGAGAATATTTGCCGTACGGCTCACCTCCGCCACCAGGATGAAGGGACCCTCTGATCCGAGCATCTCAGCGGCAACTGGTTTAAGATCTTCGCGGCTGGTTATTTTTCGTGCGGTAATACCGTAGGCCGAGGCCAGTGTGACAAAATCCGGGTTGACCATCTCCGTTGAGGCGTAACGGCTGTTGAAGAACATCTCCTGCCATTGCCGCACCATCCCCAGGAAGTTGTTGTTCAGGATAACTATTTTAACAGGGATGCGGTACTGCATTATTGTGCCCAGTTCCTGCAGTGTCATCTGGAACCCGCCGTCGCCGATAAAGGCTATCACCTGGCGGCCTGTGCTGCCGGTGGCGGCTCCCAGGACCGCGGGAAGACCAAAACCCATCGTTCCCATCCCGCCCGAGGTGACGAGGGTGTTACTGTCAGTGAAGCGGTAATACCTTGCCACCGCCATCTGGTGCTGACCAACGTCGGTTACCACAACCGCATTGCTGCCGGCAATCTCCGAGACTGCCTTCACAACCTCGCCCATCTTCAGATCGCCCTTCTCCGGCTCCGTCTCGGGCTTGATGACCTTTTCATGTTCTGTGCGGTCAAGGATACGGAACTCGCGTATCCATTCCTCCCTCTTTCTTTCCCTGATCTGCGGCAGCATAGCCGTGAGAACCTCCCTCACATCGCCGTTTATGCCGAGGTCAGCCCTGACGTTCTTGTCTATCTCTGCCATGTCTATCTCTATGTGTATCACCCTTGCCTGCGGGGCGTACTTCTTCAGGTTTCCCGTTACGCGGTCATCAAACCGCATACCTGCGGCTATTATCAGATCTGCCCTGTTGGTAAGCACATTGGGTGCATAGTTGCCATGCATACCCAGCATCCCGGCGAAGAGCCTGTGATCATGACTGAATGCGGGTATCCCGAGCAGTGTAACCGCAACGGGTATTCCACCTTTCTCTGCCAGTGTTTTCAGCTCTTCCACGGCGCCTGATATGATTACCCCGTGGCCGGCCAGTATCATCGGCCTCTCCGCATGATTGATCATCACCGCGGCCGATTCAATATCCCTGCTGATGAGATGATTGACGGGGTTGTAGCTGCGTATGAAGGTGCATTTCCTGTAACGGAAGGTCATGCTCTCAAGCTGGGCATCCTTTGAGATGTCAACCAGCACAGGGCCGGGCCGCCCGGTGCGGGCTATGTAAAATGCACGGGCGACAGTGTCAGGAATCTCCACGGCGTTTTTCACCTGTGCGTTCCATTTTGTGACAGGCATTGATATGCCGAGAATGTCAGTCTCCTGGAATGCGTCAGTGCCTATCAGCCCGGATGTCACCTGTGCCGTTATGAATACCACCGGTACCGAGTCGAGGTAAGCATTTGCGATACCCGTTACCAGGTTAGTGGCGCCCGGACCGGATGTGGCAAAGCACACACCTGGTTTCCCGGTTACCATCGCATAGCCCTGGGCTGCATGGGCAGCACCCTGCTCATGTCTTGTCAGAATATGCCTGAGGCTGTCACTGTAATCGAGCAGCTTGTCATAGACAGGCATGATTGCCCCCCCGGGGTAGCCGAAGATGGTGTCAACGCCTTCCTCAACGAGTGATTTCAGAAGGGCTTCCGCACCGGTGACCTCTTCTGCGGCAGCCTTTGTGGCTGAGACTTCCGATCCGTTGGCTCCCGGCTTTTCTGCTTCTGCACTTTTTAACCTGTCTTTCATTATCCGGTTTTTATTGTTAGATAATTCTTATTGCGCCCCTGTCAGCCGAGCTTACATGTGCTGCATAGATCTTGAGCGATGGTGGCACTGTACGGTCCCTGCCTTCCGGGGTGAATGCCGCTACTCCCCTGGACTCCTCTTTCTGACGTCTTGCTTCGAGGACCGTGTCGTCAACCGCAAGCCTGATTGTGCGGGCCGGGATATCTATCTCAACCCTGTCGCCGTCACGCACCAGGGCTATTGTTCCGCCCGCGGCGGCTTCGGGGGAGATGTGACCCGCCGAAAGGCCTGCTGACCCTCCGGAGAAACGGCCGTCAGTGATGAGTGCACACCGGCGGTCAAGCCCTTTGGACCTGAGATATGAAGTAGGATATAGCATCTCCTGCATCCCCGGGCCGCCGCGGGGCCCCTCATAACGTATCACAACCACGTTGCCTTCCTTTACCTTACCCCCAAGGATACCGTTCACGGCATCTTCCTGGGAGTTGAATACCACTGCCTGTCCGCTGAAACGCATCATTGAGCTGTGGATGGCTGCTGTCTTGACCATACACCCGCCGGGAGCAAGGTTCCCGTAAAGAACTGCAAGCCCTCCCTCAATGCTGAAGGGGTGGAGCACATCCCGTATTGCCCCGCCGGCCCTGTCAGTGTCATGTGAGCCATATCGGGCCGCCGAGGAGAACGGCGCCGGCCTGGCTGACCTGTCCGGGGCCGAGAGGAAGAGGTCAAGGGCCTCCGGCAGAACGGAGGGGCTCATTATATCCCACCCGGCCAGCGCTGTACCCAGGGATGGTGAGTCAATTCTCAGGACAGAAACATCAATCAACCCCGCCCGGTTGAGTTCTCCCATTATTGCAAAGACTCCTCCGGCGCGATTGATATCCTCAATGTGGTATGGTGAAGCAGGAGAGACCCTGCAGATATTTGGAACACGACGTGAGAGAGCATCTATTTCCTTCATTGTGAATTCAACCCCGGCTTCACTGGCGATGGCCAGGAGATGGAGTACAGTATTTGTCGACCCTCCCATGGCAATATCAACAGCCATCGCATTCATGAATGCTTCCCTTGTGGCGATTGAGCGTGGCAGAACGGAATCATCTCCTTCACCGTAATACTTTTCTGCCATCACGGCTATCAGTTGTGCTCCCCTCCGGAACATCTCCATCCTGGCAGAATGTGTCGCCAGCACGGTGCCGTTTCCCGGCAAAGCCAGTCCCAGTGCCTCTGCAAGGCAGTTCATGGAGTTGGCTGTGAACATTCCGGAGCACGAGCCGCAGGAGGGGCATGATGATCTTTCCAGCCCGAGGAGCTTTTCGGCGGTTACTGAATCATCCGCTGCAGCCACCATCGTGTCTATCAGATCAACCGCCCTGCCTTCTGAAAGGCCTGCCTCCATCGGGCCACCCGAAACGAAGAGTGCAGGAATATTCAGGCGCATGGCTGCCATGAGCATCCCGGGTGTGATCTTGTCACAGTTGCTTATGCAGATCATCGCGTCAGCGCAATGTGCATTGCATACATATTCCACGCTGTCAGCAATGAGGTCACGTGACGGGAGTGAGTAAAGCATGCCTCCGTGTCCCATTGCAATGCCGTCATCTATCGCTATGGTGTTGAACTCAGCAGCAAAAAGGCCCAGTTGAGCAAGCTCTTCCCTGATCACGCGGCCTGCCTGCTGAAGGTGAACATGACCGGGCACGAACTGCGAGAATGAGTTGACAACAGCTATCACCGGTTTGCCGAACTGGCTTTCCTTCATCCCGTTCGCCCGCCAGAGGCTCCTGGCCCCTGCCATTGTTCTTCCGCTCATCGTCTGCAGGCTTCTCAGTTCTTTTTTCATCACTGGCATTTTTGTAAAAAAAAAGCTCCCCGGTTTCCCGGGAAGCTTTCGTATACATTTGTCCTCACTATATATTACTCCCCGGTCATCCGCTTATGGCGATGAGAATAAACAGGGCAATAATAAACAGTGAAGTGTGGTTCATGATCTCATTTATGGTTGGCAAAAATAACCATTATTTTAAGAAAGCAAGGGAAAGCCGAACTTTTTTTAATTTTTTAAACCTTGCTATACCTATTAATAAATGGGAAAGCTGAAAAAAATAAATTCATTTCAGAACATCCAGTTCCTTCCCTACCTTGGTAAATGCAGCGATAGCCCTGTCAAGATGCTCTGTTTCGTGGGCTGCCGAGAGCTGGACCCGTATGCGTGCCTGGCCCTTGGGTACCACAGGGTAGTAAAAGCCGGTGACGTATATGCCTTCTTTAAGAAGTCTTGCCGCCATCTCCTGTGACAGTTTGGCGTCATAAAGCATCACGGCGCATATTGCTGACCGGGTGGGTTTGATGTCAAAGCCGGCCTTAAGCATTCTGTCTATGAAGTATTTTGTGTTGTGATGGAGCTTGTCCTGGAGTTCGTTGGTTTCGGTCATCATCTCCAGCATTTTTATCCCGGCCGCGGCCACCAGGGGCGGGATGGAGTTGGAGAAGAGGTAGGGCCTTGAACGCTGGCGAAGCATCTCAATTATCTCCTTCTTGCCTGTGGTGAACCCTCCGATGGCCCCTCCGAATGACTTCCCGAGCGTACCGGTGATGATCTCAATCTTTCCGCGGAGACTGTAAAGCTCGGTGACGCCGCGGCCGGTCTCGCCCACCACGCCGGCAGAGTGCGACTCATCAACCATTACCATTGCATTGTATTTGTTCGCCAGCTCAAAAATCTTATCCAGGGGCGCCACATTACCGTCCATGGAGAAGACCCCGTCAGTGACAATCAGCCTGAAGCGGTTCTCCTGTGCCTGCTGCAGCTGCGCCTCAAGATCTTCCATGTCAGCGTTCTCATACCTGTACCGGTTCGCCTTGCAGAGCCTCACACCATCAATGATTGAAGCGTGGTTGAGAGAATCGCTGATGATGGCATCATCACTGGTGAGCAGCGGTTCAAAGACACCGCCGTTGGCGTCAAAGCAGGCAGCGTACAGTATCGTGTCTTCCGTGCCGAAGAATTCAGCTATTTTTTTCTCCAGGTTCTTGTGCAGGTCACCCGTTCCGCAGATGAAACGGACCGATGACATACCGTAGCCGTGAGTATCAAGCGCTTCCTTTGCTGCTTCAACAAGCTTTTTGTTTGCCGAAAGGCCCAGGTAGTTGTTGGCACAGAAATTAAGCACCTTCTGCCCAGTGTTAAGGGTTATCTCAGCCCCCTGGGGCGAAACAATAACACGTTCATTCTTATAGAGACCAGCCTCCCTGATCTCCTCAAGCTGGATCGCCAGATGATCCCTGTAACTGTCGTACATCTTAAGGGAATATTTAGATAAAACGATTGCAAAGATGGGTTTTTACCATCATTATCCAATGATGATAATCATCATTATCAGGGAACAATGAAATAAAAGTCTTTACGGGCTGCCTGAGTCAGGGTCAGCTCTGCCTGAGTCAGCGACAGCTCGCTGGAGTCAGGGTCAGCTCTGCCTGAGTCAGCGACAGCTTGCCGGAGTAAAACCTCTGCCGGAGTCAGCGACAGCTCACCGGAGCAAAACCTCTGCCTGAGTCAGCGACAGCTCGCCGGAGCAAAACCTCTGCCGGAGTCAGCGGCAGCTCACCGTTGGTCAGAGCCCGTATTTTTCAACAATCTGGTCGTGGGTGAGGCCCAGTATGCCGTATTTCTTTCCCACCCTGATGAATGCATCAAGCGCACGGTCAAGGTGATGTACTTCATGGCCGGCCGATATCTGTGTCCGTATTCGGGCCTGGCCGTTGGGTACTACGGGGAAGAAGAATCCGATTGCATAGATTCCCTCGCGATACAGATCTTTCGAGAAATCCTGCGACAGCTTTGCATTGAACAGCATGACCGGCACTATCGGGGTGTTACCATCTTTGAGGATGAATCCTGCCTCAGTCAGTCCCTTCCGCCAGTATGCTGCGTTCTTCTAGAGCTTATCCCGCCTTTCAGTGCTTCCGGAGAGAATGTCAAACACCTTCAGGACCCCAGAGACAATGACAGGAGCGATTGTGTTGGAGAAAAGGTACGGACGTGCCTTTTGTCTGCACATCTCCACAATTTCATTTCTTCCTGACACGCAGCCGCCGGAAGCTCCTCCAAGCGCTTTTCCAAAGGTGGTGGTGATGATGTCAATTTTACCGAAAACATTGCAGTATTCATGAGTTCCCCGGCCTGTCTTCCCTATGAAACCTGTGGCATGTGAGTCATCTACAAGCAGCATGGCGCCGTATTTTTCGCACAGTTCAACCATTTTGTCAAGCATTGCCGTATCACCGTCCATTGAGAAGACTCCGTCAGTGATGACGAGCTTCAACCGCTTATCGGCATGCAGTTGCAGCTTCTCCTCGAGATGTTCCATGCTTAAATGCTTGAAGGTGTCGTGCTGTGCACTGCAGAGCCTCATGCCGTCAATAATTGAAGCATGTACGAGGCGGTCAGATATCATGATATCCTCGCTGGTGAGTATGGCCTCGAAGACGCCGGCATTGGCATCCATGCATGACGGAAACAGTATCGTGTCCTCGGTGCCAAGGAATTCCGTAACCCTGTTTTCCAGTTCACGGTGAATATCCTGTGTGCCGCAGATAAAGCGGACCGATGACATGCCGTATCCTCTGGTCTCAAGTCCCTCATGGGCAGCCTTTATCACCTCCGGGTGACTCGAGAGACCAAGGTAGTTGTTGGCACACATATTAATTACCTTCTTCAGCTCTGAACCTGAAGGGAATTCAACTTCTATGTCGGCTGACTGTGAGCTGTGAATGAATCTTTCCTCCTTGAAGATGCCGGCATGGTGTATCTCTGCAAGCTGGGCCTGGTAGATACTTCTTATACTCTCGGGGAAACTCATTGGGTTTTTGTTTACTGTTTCAGGTACTGGTTGACCAGTGCAACGATGCTGTTCACGCTGTCAAAGGCTTCCGGGGTTGCCTTTGAAGGGGGGATCTTGATCTTAAATCTGTTCTCAAGAAAGACAAGAAGAGAGACCATTGAGAAAGAGTCTACGTAACCGCTTGATATGAGAGGAGTTTCACAGGTGATTTTCACATCATCATCAATGTATTCCTTGACGACATAGTTCAGTATAAGCTCCTTCATTTCATTGATATTCATTGCTTCCATAAACAGTGATTTAAAAAATTGGTGTTTAGTTTATTGTTCTTTAGTTTCAGTCGTTTTCCAGTGTATAGATGTCTCCGATTTCCTCTCCCCATTCCTTCGCGTGGAGTACGCGTCTCATGATCTTTCCGCTGCGTGTTTTCGGTAGCCTGTCCATGAATTCCACGGCCTGTGGCATGGCAAGAGGTGAAAGGCGCTTCCTGATGAAGTTCATTATGTCAAGTTCAAGGTCAGGATTGGGCGTGTGGCCGGGTTTGAGGGTAATGAATGCCTTAACCACCTCCATGTTGATTTCATCAGGTTTGGAGGTGACAGCAGACTCGGCAACAGCCGGATGTTCAAGGAGCGCCGATTCCACCTCGAACGGGCTCACAAGATGACCGCCAGTGTTTATGACATCATCGTCACGCCCTATGAACCAGTAGTAACCCTCACCATCTATGCTGGCCCTGTCACCTGACAGGTACCAGCCGTTAACAAACTTCTCCCTGTATTTTTCGTCATTGTTCCAGTATGCACGCATCATTGCAGGCCATCCGGGCCTGAAAGCAATGAGGCCGGCTCTTCCGTGATCCGGATAAGGCTTATAAGTGGAGGGGTCGAGCACTGTGCCTGTGATACCCGGAAAGGTTCTGCCCATTGACCCGGGTTTGATCTTCATCCCCGGGAAATTGGTTATCATTATAGAGCCTGTCTCCGTCTGCCAGAAGGTGTCATGGAACGGCTTGCCGAACACTTTCTCCGACCATATAACGGCTTCGGAGTTCAGGGGCTCACCCACACTTGCCAGGTGGCGAAGCGAGGAGAGATCAAAGGATTTTACAATTTCATCACCGGCCTTCATAAGTGACCTGATTGCTGTAGGAGCGGAGTACCACACTGTGACCCTGTTCTTTTCAGCAAAACGGTACCATGCCTGTGCCGAGAAGCCGGTGTCAAGAACGCACTGTGTCACGCCGAGACTCCACGGACCAATGATGCCGTAAGAGGTGCCGGTGACCCATCCCGGGTCAGCCGTACACCAGTAAATGTCGTCATCACGAATGTCAAGAATCCACTTGGAGGTCAGGTACTGTGATATAAGGGAATAGTGTACATGCTTTACTCCCTTGGGCTGGCCGGTTGTCCCTGAAGTATAATGCAGCACCGAGGGTGTCTCAGCCCGGGTGGGGCAGATATCAAAATTCTCTACCGGCGTGGCATTGTCGAGACTGAAGAGGACCTCACCGGTGGCAAGATCTGCGGGTTTCATCTCATCAACGATAATGACATACTCCAGGTGAGGTAGCTTCCCCCGTATCTTCCTGACTTTCTGAAGATGTTTCTTTTGAGTGATTATGGCCCTGGTTCCGGCATTTTCCAGCCTTACAAACAGTGACTCTTCGCCGAAGGCGGAAAAGAGCGGTTGAGCAATAGCGCCGGTCTTGAGTATTCCAAGAAAAGAAAGGTACAACTCGGGGATCCTGTCCATGAAGAGGCAGACCCTGTCGCCTTCCGTAATGCCCAGACCCCTCAGGAATGAGCCGATAGTGTTGCCTGCAATCCTGATGTCATTATAGGTGAACTGCCTGCTTATTCCACCGAATCCTTCATAGATGAGCGCGACTTTTGATGCCTTGCCCTTCAGGCAAATTCTGTCACTGCAGTACCACCCGAGTTAATTTCATCACCGTTTTTGTATTCAAGCTCTTTTTCAGCAACAGCCCAGGTGAAGTTGGCTGACAGTTCTTCATAGGACCTGTGTTCCGGGGTTAACGCCATACGTTATTGTAACAATAACATGAAAGATAAAATTATTTTCGAAATCACCAAGCTCCAAAACTGACTTTTCTCACTTTTAAAGGGTGATTGTCAGGCATGAAAAGAGCAGCTCCGGTACTGTCAGCAGGTCAGTCCCAGTTCAGTATCACCTTTCCGCAGTTGCCTTCCTCCATCACGTCAAATCCCTTCTGGAAGTCATCGATATGGAAGCGGTGGGTGATGATCGGGTCAAGGTTGATGCCGCCGATGATCATCATCTGCATCTTGTACCAGGTCTCCCACATCTCGCGGCCATATATGCCTTTAAGGGTCAGGGCCTTGAATATGATGTCACTCCATGGCACCTCGAAGTTCGAGGGGAGTATGCCGAGCAGGGCGATATTGGATCCGTTATACATATTGGAGATCATCTCGCGGAACGCTGCCGGAGAGCCAGACATCTCAAGACCCACATCAAAGCCTTTCATATGAAGCGGTTCCAGCACATCCTTTATCTTTTCGCCTTTTTTCGGGTTTATAACCATGGTGGCACCCATTTTTTTTGCGAGATCAAGGCGGTAGTCGCTCAGGTCAGTGGCCACCACATTGCGTGCTCCCGCAAACCTGGCTATGGCGACGGCCATGCTGCCTATCAGGCCTGATCCAGTGATGAGGACATCCTCGCCCAGCAACGGGAAGGCCAGTGCGGTGTGAGTGGCATTGCCGAAGGGGTCCATAATGGCTGCCCAGTCATCAGGAATGCGATGGTCAAGCAGCACCACGTTTCGTGCCGGCACCTTAACATATTCGGCAAAAGAGCCGTCGATGTGCACGCCGATACCCACCGTGTTTTCGCAGACATGCTCACGCCCCCGGCGGCAGTTGCGGCAGGTGCCGCAGAAGAGATGACCCTCACCGGTGACCCTGTCACCCACTTTTACGTTGGTGACACCGGGGCCTGCCTTTTCAATATAGCCCATGTACTCATGTCCTATCGTCATTGGCACCTTTATGGTCTTCTGTGCCCATTCGTTCCACTCGTAAATATGCAGGTCAGTGCCGCAGATGGCAGATTTTTTGACCTTTATTATTACATCATTGTATCCCGGTTCAGGAACGGATACTTCCTGCATCCATAATCCCTTGGCAGCCTGGGCCTTGACGAGTGCTTTCATCTTCTTCATTGGTACTGACGGCTATTTGGTTACAATGTAAAAGTACTACAAATAGAAGTCCCAAAATATGATTTTTGCAGCCGGGTGAAGTGGCAAATTGCCCTTCACTGCATAATATTTATCTTTGTCAGGCACTTTCGCGGCAGCGGGTTGCAGACCCAGGCTGAACGGTGTTAATCAGTTAAGGCAATATTCAGAACATGGCAGACAGAAAAATCAGGGTGCGTTTTGCCCCAAGTCCAACAGGCCCGCTTCATATCGGCGGCGTGCGCACGGCACTTTATAATTACCTTTTTGCAAAACATCATGGCGGGACTTTCATCCTGCGGATAGAAGATACAGACCAGACAAGGTATGTCGATGGCGCTGAGGATTATATAATGGACTCACTTGAGTGGGCTGGAATAAAGGTGGATGAGGGGGTTCGCGAAGGCGGGCCGTTTGCACCTTACAGGCAGAGTGACAGGAAGGAGATATATCACAGGTATGCTGACGAACTCATCCGGAAGGGTGATGCATATTATGCCTTCGATCCTGCGGATGAGCTTGAGCGGTTGAGACAGGAGTACGAATCACACGGTGAGACGTTCAACTACGGCTGCAACAGCAGGATGAACATGTGCAACTCGCTCACCATGACTGCCGGTGAGGTTGAAAAGCGTATTGCCTCCGGAGAGCATTATGTTGTAAGATACCGTATGCCGGAAAATGAAGATATTCATTTCAGTGACCTTATCAGGGGTGACATTGTGGTGAATACATCCACACTTGACGATAAGGTGCTTTACAAGTCTGACGGCATGCCCACCTACCACCTTGCGAATATCGTGGATGACCACCTTATGGAGATTTCCCATGTCATCAGGGGAGAGGAATGGCTCCCGTCGCTGCCGCTGCACGTGATGCTTTACAGGAGCTTTGGATGGGAGGCGCCTCTCTTTGCGCACCTGCCGCTCCTGCTCAAACCAACAGGCAAGGGCAAGCTGAGCAAACGCGACGGTGACAAGATGGGGTTCCCGGTCTTCCCGCTGTACTGGCCTTACGGCGAAACGGCCTCGGGATACCGCGAGGAAGGTTATTTCCCCGAAGCATTTGTTAACATGCTGGCCCTCCTGGGATGGAATCCCGGGACCGAACAGGAGATATTCACGATGGATGAACTGATAGCTGCCTTCACAATTGACCGTGTGGGCAAGTCAGGATCACGCTTTGACCCCGACAAGGCAAAATGGTTCAACGCCAGGTATTTCCATATGAAGAGCGATGAGGAACTGGCTGACCTCTTCATGCCTCAGGTCAGGGAGAAAGGATTCAGCCCTGACAGGGCCACCCTGGTCAGAATTGTCTCACTGGTGAAGGAACGGGCCGCGTTTGTAAAGGATCTCTGGCACGAAGCCGATTTCTTTTTCATGGCTCCGGAGAGTTATGACCAGAATGTGGTACAGAAACGCTGGACAGCAGATTCAACCGGACAGATGCTCAGCCTGCGCGAGAAAGTTGCCGGGGTTCATCCGTTCACAGCTGAGGTGCTGGAACAGAGTGTAAAGGAGTGGATAACCTCGATGGGATACAACACCGGGGCAATACTCAATCTCTTCCGTCTGCTGCTGGTAGGGGCCTCCAGGGGTCCGCACCTCTTTGATATCGCTGCCATTATCGGCAGGGAGGAGACGCTGAGCCGCCTTGACAACGGCATGGTGAGACTCTCATAATAACGGTCATGAGACTCCCCGGGGAGATAAGGTATATCGATTTCCACACTCATTCTAAAGGTGGAGCTGATGACACAATAGCTGTCAGGAATCTTATGGCCGGAGATGAGATTCCGGATGATTTCCCTGCCAATACTTTATTTTCCGCGGGTATCCATCCGTGGCAGCTGACCATTGAGAACGAAGCGCAGCTGAAGACCGAACTGCTTCTGACGGCATCCCACCCGCATGTGGTAATGATGGGTGAGGCCGGGTTTGACCGGCTTCGCGGCGCGCAGGGGGAGGTGCAGTACGGGGTCTTTCTTTTCCAGGCATCACTGGCCGCGGAGATGGGGAAGCCGGTGGTGATCCACTGCGTCAGAGGCTGGGATGAGCTGAGGCGTGCGCGCAGGGAGGTCAAACCCGGCCGGCCCTGGGTCATCCACGGGTTCAGGGGCAGCGGCAGCCTTGCAGCATCACTCGCCGAGGAGGGATTCTGGTTCTCGCTGGGAGCCAAAGGGCTGACTCAGGAGGTGATTGAATCTGTCTACCATGAGAAACTGCTGCTCGAGACTGATGATTCGGGCCTGGAGATAGCAGAAGTGTACCGGCTCTTTGAGGCTGCCGCAGGATATGATGAGCAAAGGGCGGAGAGTCTGGTGCGCAATAACTTCAACTCACTGCTAAACTTCAGCCTGTGACGGAAGGATGGTTGTCACGAACCGAGATGCTGCTCGGCCCTGAAACCCTGGCAAGGCTTAAGGAATCGCACGTGCTTGTGGCAGGATTGGGAGGCGTGGGATCATGGGCCGCAGAGATGATCTGCCGGGCCGGAGTGGGCGTCATGACAATAATTGACGGTGATGTGGTCACGGCTGCAAACCGGAACAGGCAACTGCCGGCGCTCACCTCTACCACAGGCCGGAAGAAGGCCGAAGTGATGGGAGAGAGGCTGCTTGACATCAACCCTGACCTCCGCCTGAGGATTATTCCAGAATTCATACGTGACCAGAGGATGATCGACATCCTTGAAGAAGAAAAATATGATTATGTGGTGGATGCCATAGACACTCTCTCTCCCAAGGTTTTTCTTGTCTATCACTCTCTCAGGCTGAAACTGCGGGTGGTAAGCTCAATGGGCGCCGGTGGAAAGTTCGACCCCACGGCCATCAGGGTTGCCGATATCTCTGACACGAACTTTTGCAACCTGGCGCGCATGCTGCGAAAGAAGCTGCACAAGCTGGGGGTGCATGAGGGTTTTACCGCCGTTTACAGCCCGGAGGTGGTTGATAAAAAACTGATCGTAAGAGGTTCTGAGGAGAGCAATAAGGCCTCCAGCGTAGGGACAATGTCATACATGCCCGCAGCTTTTGGCATTACCTGCGCCTCAGTGGTCATCAGGGAGCTCGCCGGTATGAACCAATCTATTTGATTGGCGGAATAACCAGAACCT
The DNA here is from genome assembly GCA_027451265.1 of Bacteroidales bacterium. Lineage (GTDB taxonomy): Bacteria > Bacteroidota > Bacteroidia > Bacteroidales > VadinHA17 > SR-FBR-E99. The sequence goes on from DAIDJT010000010.1 coordinate 20,981, forward strand.
GCCCCGGATAAATGAGATCCGGATCCTTCAGCATCGGTTTGTTGGCTTCAAAGATGATCGGATACTTTTTGGCATCGCCGTAAACCTCCTTGGCAATCTTTGACAGGTAATCGCCCTTCTTCACAGTGTAGAACTGCTTCTCCGGCTCGGGGGGAGCCACCGGCTCAGGCACAGTGACAAGAAGGTGATCTTCTACCACGGATATGCCTTCCACATTTCCTGCGGTAACGATGATCTTGTTCTTGTTTGAAAGAGTGTCGACCGATCCGGTAAGTATCACTTTTTCATTATCGACGGCAACCTTTACCTTGGTTACGTCAAAGCCAAACTTTCTGATATGTTCGGTAATCAGGTTTGCCTTTTCCTCTTCACGCTTCTCTTCTGATTTGAAGATCTTGGCTCCTGCATTTTTAATAAATGAAATCAGTCCCATAATTTCTCCGTTTATTAAATTACTTCAAAGGTTATTTTAACATTAACACGGTATTCGGTGATCTTGTTCTTGACCACCACAGCACTCTGGTCCTGTACATATACAGAACGAATTTCCTTGACTGTTTTTCCTGCCATCTTCACGGCAGAGGCTGTTGCATCTTCCCAGCTTACAGGTGATGATGCAAGAATCTCGATTACTTTAAGTACTGCCATAATGATTGATTTTAAAAGGTTAATATTTAATACATTAATAAAGTTTCCGGATTAATCGGGAAGTCCTGTAAGTTAATAAAAAAAACTGGTTTTCATCGTTCATTGACCGGATTACTAAAATCATATTCTAAAAATGAATATGTCATACCTTTTTGTATATTTGATAGCAGTTAACCTGATTTTATTAACAAACCAAAAACCTGATCAATTATGGGAATAGTTAAGGAATTCAAGGAGTTTGCCGTTAAGGGAAACATGCTTGACATGGCAGTTGGTATCATTATCGGCGGAGCATTCGGCAAGATTATCTCATCACTGGTGAATGACATTCTCATGCCGCCTCTTGGCATGCTGCTTGGAAAGGTTGATTTCGGCAACCTGAAGGCAGTACTTCAGAAAGGATCGGATGCCGTGATGGACGGCGCGACAGTAGTACAGCCTGCTGTCAGCGAAGTGTCAATCAAATACGGAATGTTCCTTAACAATATTATCGACTTTCTGATCGTGGCCCTCTGTATCTTCTTCGTGATCAAGGGCATGAACAGTTTGAAGAAGAAAGAGGAAGCAGCTCCTGCAACTCCTCCTCCTCCAAGTGAAGAAGTGAATCTTCTGAAGGAGATACGTGACCTGCTGAAAAAATAGTTGGGGATACAATAATTCCTGCCGAAAATTGTTTGCATATTTGCAGGCGATTTTATCATGGCAAGAATAAGGAAATATTACTGGTGGCGCAGGCTCTTCCCTGACAGGGGCTAGAACGGTACGCTGCAAAAGACTTGATAAGGAGGCTGCATTCGCAAGAGTGCGGCCTTTTGTACAGTTGGCAGTCAGCGGTTTGAGCCTCTGACACAGGAGGAGGGTCAATCCCGTACACGAAGTGCCAGGACAGCAGTCATCAGTTGCTCAT
>DAIDJT010000011.1 GCA_027451265.1 Bacteroidales bacterium
CCGTAACCGATAACTATGTCAGTCTTTTCACCTGTTGCTGCTGCAGCCACCTGGCGCAGCCATTGCGGCGACGCCGGCCGGCAGTCGGCATCGGTGAATACAAGCAGGTCATTCTTCGCTGCCTTTATGCCTATCAGCATGGCCAGCTTCTTGGTGTGAGTGAAGCCCGGATCTTTTTGAATCATTGAGACCTTGAGGTGCGGGTGGTTTTTCATAAACGACCCCAGGACATCATATGTATTGTCTTCGGAGCAGTCATTCACCACAACCACTTCAAACGAAGGGTAATCCTGATTGAGCACGTCAGGCAGGAATCTGCTGAGGTTTTCCGCCTCATTGCGGGCGCATATAACCACCGAAAGGGGAGGATGGGCTGTAGCGGGCGAGGGGGCCACAGGCTTTGCAGATGCAGCTCTCCCGTAGTAACCAAGCCAGTACCAGGCCTGTATGACAAACATTGCAAAAAGCAGCCCGAGGAGTATAAGGTGAGTGGTATCAGTTGAGATGATCATTTGAGGTGAAATTGTGCGCAGCAATATTATAAAGAAATGGAAAAATGTAGCAATAATCTTTTCAACAATCAGGGCCCGGTTTCTTCAAATTGATAACTACCTGTTAAAAATCAGGCTGAGAAAGCTTACTTTTGTGACCATCACCAGGAAGCGGATGTTTATAATTGAAAGCAGAGACGGAGCCACATCGGCAAGGGCGGGCATATTGCGCACGGCGCACGGAGACATTCCCACGCCTGTATTCATGCCGGTAGGAACGGCTGCAAACGTCAAGGGGGTTTTTCACCGCGACCTGAAGCAGGAGATTAATGCGCCGGTCATACTGGCCAATACATATCACCTTTACCTGCGTCCGGGAACCGAAATAATAAGGCAGGCAGGAGGTATACACAATTTCATGGCATGGGACCGGGCAGTGCTTACAGACAGCGGTGGATACCAGGTCTTTTCCCTTGCCGCCAACAGGAAGCTGACAGAGGAGGGAGCCATCTTCAGGTCACACATTGACGGGTCAAAGCATCTCTTCACCCCTGAAAGTGTTATTGGCATAGAGCGGGCCATTGGCGCAGATATCATAATGGCCTTTGATGAATGTGCCCCTTATCCGTGTGATCACAGGTATGCCCTGAAATCAATGGAGCTGACCCACCGCTGGCTTGACAGGTGTGTGGCGCAGATGGGCAGCACCGAGCCGCTCTACGGGAAGGAGCAGATGCTGTTTCCTATAGTGCAGGGTGCCGTCTACGGAGATCTGCGCAAGATATCCGCGGAGAAATGCGCCTCCAGCGGAATGCCCGGAAACGCCATCGGAGGGCTCTCCGTCGGAGAACCGGCGGAGGTGATGTATGAGATGATTGAGGTGGTCAACGAAATACTCCCCGCTGATAAGCCACGGTATCTCATGGGAGTGGGTACCCCGGCAAACATTCTTGAAGGTATAGCGCGCGGAATTGACATGTTTGACTGTGTGATGCCTACAAGAAACGGACGCAACGGCATGCTCTTTACGGGCGAAGGGATCATAAACATAAGGAACCAGAAATGGGCGACCGACTTTTCGCCGATAGATGCCAGCTCATTTTCTGAAATAAGCAGGACATATACCAGGGCATACCTGCGCCACCTGGTCATATCCGGCGAGATGCTCGGGGCGCAGATAGCCACAATTCACAACCTTGCATTTTACCTCAGCCTTGTCAGGGAGGCAAGGGAAAGGATACTTGACGGTACATTCGGATCATGGAAGGAAGAAACAGTTCGAAGAATATCAGGGAGGGTCTGAAAAAGCTTGCCCCGGGTATACTGGACTGGTACATAATCAGGCAGTTCCTCGGGACATTTCTATTCTCCCTCGTCCTCATACTGGGGATTGCTGTTATCTTCGACTTTTCCGAAAAGATTGATGATTTCATACAGAAGCAGGCGCCGATGAGGGCAATCATCTTCGACTACTATCTCAATTTCATCCCCTACTTTGCCACCCTCTTTGCCCCGCTGTTTGTCTTCATCTCGGTGATATTCTTTACATCGAGGATGGCTGTCAATACCGAGATCATTGCCATGCTGAACAGCGGCATGAGCTTCAGGAGGCTGATGGTGCCGTACCTCATCTCGGCCGGGTTCATTTCCCTCTTCGCTTTCCTGCTGCAAAACAGCGTGTTGCCGCACGCAAACATTGCCAGGCTTGATTTTGAGGAGAAGTACTACAGGAGCTCCGACTTCAGGAGGGTGAACGTCTCATCAGTGCACCGGCAGGTATACCCCAACGTCTATATCTACATGGAGCAGTACAACAGGATATCACAGAGCGGACGCAACTTCAGCATGGAGAAATTCAATGACCAGGGAATGCTTGAGTCAAAGATGACTGCCAACATGATCAGATGGGACAGCACCACCAACAAATGGGGGGCATGGTGGTATTACATCAGGGAGACCGACAGCCTTGGCGAGAGAATCAGTTCCGGACGGCGAATAGACACCGTCCTGAACGTAGGACCCGATGATTTTACCCGGTCACCCGAGTATGTCTTCACAATGACGCATGGCGAGCTGAAAGACTATATCGATGTTCTGAAGGACCAGGGTTCCGATGAGATCAAGCTTTACCTGAATGAGAAGCACCGCCGCTATGCCTCGCCATTCGCGTTCTTCATACTTACAATTATAGGAGTCTCACTCTCTTCACGCAAAATCAAGGGAGGGATAGGGATGCAGATAGGCCTCGGGCTGATGCTGGCGTTCTCATATATCCTCTTCATGCAGTTCTCCTCCCAGTTTTCGCTGAAGGGCGACCTGAATCCCGCGCTGGCGATGTGGATACCCAACATAATCTTCACCTTCATTGCTGCAGGGGTCTATTATACCGCACCGAAATAGCACATTTGCGATCATATTGTGCATAATTGTTTTTTGCTTAAATTGCGCTGCTTTTTTTGAAAGTAAGGACTTTTAAAAACCAAGGATAGTTATGGCATTGGAAAAGAAGATACGCGAGCTCAAGGAGAAGCGTGAAAAGATGCTTCTGGGCGGCGGCGAGGACGCCATCGTGAAGCAGAAAGCCATGGGCAAGAACACTGCCCGTGAGCGGATCATGTCAATTCTTGATCCGGGTACTTTCAACGAATATGATATGTTCGTTGAGCATGATGCACGTGATTTCGGGATGGACAAAAAGAACCTGCCGAGCGACGGTGTGGTAATAGGGACAGGTACTGTTCACGGCAATCCCGTTGCAATATTCGCGCAGGATTTTACCGTTGCAGGGGGTTCGCTGGGGCTGATGCATTCGCGAAAGATCACGAAGATCATGGATCATGCCCTGAAAATGAGGATACCGCTTATAGGTATCAATGATTCCGGTGGCGCCCGAATCCAGGAGGGGGTCAATTCCCTCGCAGGTTACGGTGAGATTTTCTTCCGGAACACCATTTCAAGCGGGGTCATCCCCCAGATCTCCGTGATACTGGGGCCCTGCGCAGGTGGTGCTGTCTATTCGCCGGCGCTGACTGACTTCGTCTTTGTGGTTGACAACATATCAAAGATGTTTATCACCGGGCCCGAAGTGATCAAGACAGTCCTGGGTGAGGAGATCTCCATGGAGGCGCTGGGAGGAGCCCGCGTGCATTGCGAGACATCTGGTAACGCACATTTCTTTGCCTCTTCCGAGGAAGAGTGTTTCAGCCAGATAAAGCGGCTGATCTCTTTCATCCCGAAGAACAACCAGGTCAGGGCCACCGTCACCGAGGCCCTGCCTCCTGATGCAAGTTATGATATTGAAAAGATAGTACCGGGTGATCCCACGCTGCCATATGATGTCAGGGAAGTTATCAGGGCTGTTGCAGACAACTCGGATTTCTTTGAGATACAGGAGATGTATGCCCGCAATATGGTCATCGGGTTCGGTCGCCTGGGCGGCCGCACCGTTGGTTTCGTAGCCAACCAGCCCATGGAGATGGCCGGCGTGCTTGACGTTGATTCGTCAGACAAGGCTGCCAGGTTTATCAGGTACTGTGATGCCTTCAGCATCCCGCTTGTGACCTTTGTTGACCTTCCGGGTTACCTTCCGGGCGTTGACCAGGAGCATGCAGGCGTCATCCGCCACGGTGCCAAGGTTCTTTACGCCTACAGCGAAGCCACGGTCCCCAAGGTCACTGTGATCCTGCGCAAGGCTTACGGCGGTGGGTATATCGCGATGAGTTCGCGCCACCTGCGCGCCGATTTTGTGTTTGCATGGCCGACGGCCGAAATAGCCGTTATGGGCCCGGAGGGAGCCGCCAACATAATCTTCCGCAAGGAGATCACCTCGGCTGCCAATCCTGATGAGATGCGCCGCCAGAAGGTGGATGAGTACCGTGATAAGTTCGCCAATCCTTATGTGGCCGCCTCTCGCGGTTACGTTGATGCGGTCATCGAGCCTTCCGAGACACGCCGCCTGCTGCTTCACGGCCTTGAGGTATCGGAGAACAAGGATGTGCAGCTGCCCTGGAAGAAGCACGGCATACCACCCTTCTGATTAACGACACAAAAGAGAGCGAAATGGACAAAAGAGAGACAGGCAAACTCATTATAGACCATACATCATATTCCACCACGTTTAGCAGGCGGTTTGCATCGCGCAAACCATACGAGCCGCCGGTGCCGGGAAGGATACAGAGCTTTATCCCCGGAACAATTGTGGAAGTTCTGGTGAAGGTTGGTGACACCGTCAGGGAAGGTGATGTCATTGTTATCCTTGAGGCGATGAAGATGAAGAACAGGCTCATAAGCCATCTTGATGGCAGAGTTGTTGCGGTTAATACCGCTCCCGGCAACAGGGTGACCAAGGGTGCTGTGCTGGTGGAGATAGCATGAACCGTGGAGCCGGTGGCCGCAGGAAAACCTGATGTCAGGTGAGCACCGGTATGGCCTGTTCACGAGGCCTGATAATCATATGCTTGCCGGGTATGCCGGGGAATGGCAATATGGTCAGTAAAGCCCGGCTGTACTGAGTTTGTACCTCGCCAGTTCGGGCGGAAGTTCAGGCTCATTCTCAAATAAACCATAGACTGCCGAGCCGCTTCCGGACATCGATGCATATATGGCACCGGCTTCGTAGAGTCCTACTTTAAGCCTGCCCACCTGCGGGTATAACCTGAAGATATTAAGTTCAAAATCATTCACAACCCTTCCGCGCCATTCACTGACCGGCAGGTTCAGCAGTTGCCTGAGCGAAAGGCCAGTGGGGCAAGGCACGCAACCGGCGTAAGCCTCAGCCGTGCTTATGTTCATATCAGGATAAAGTATCACAATATGATACCGGCCAAGATCAAGCGGAAACTCTGAGAGTATGTTTCCCACCCCCTCGGCAAATGATGGTGTGCCGTCAATGAAGAACGGGGCGTCACTGCCAATGAGCCCGGCAAAGGAACGAAGCTCCTCGGCGTTGAGGCCGAAGCCGAAGTACTTGTTGATTGCCCTCAGCATGCCGGCAGCATCGGATGATCCGCCGCCGAGACCGGCACCTACAGGTATGCTCTTGTGCAGATGAATACGTATTCCGGGAAAATCAAACGACTGCCGCATAATCTTCACCGCCTTCATCACCAGGTTATTGTCCGGATCACCATCCTTCATCAGCCCGGTGACCTTCAGCGAGTCACTCCTGCGGTTGTCCTTCCTGACAACAAACTCAAGAGCATCGGCAAGATCAACAGGATAGAAAAAGGTCTCGATGTTATGATAGCCGTCAGGCCTCTTTTCCACGATCCTTAACCCGATGTTTATCTTTGCCTTTGGAAATACAACCATAGCAGGGTTCGCTTGAAAGACCAAAAATATACGAACCTTTTCAATTTACCTCATCTTTATCAATTATATCCGTTTTCAACATCTTATAAACAGCCGGGTGTTGGAAAGAATAAATTGCGGTTTTGTCTCCGGTGACATGTGATATTGTTAAATTTGATTCCGGCAGTAATTTTTGCCGCATTCGTTGAATTAACTGAATTACAATAATATATATTAATGGCACAGGGTACGTCAAGAGGCAGGCAGGACAAAAAGCAGTCGGTGGTCATAATTCCTGAGGGAGGACGGATACCCCCGCAGTCGGCCGAGATGGAGGAGGCGGTTCTCGGGGCTGCAATGCTTGAGATAGAGGCTGCCAGGATGGTTGTTGACATGCTCCGTCCGGAAGTATTTTACTCGGCGGCACACCAGAAGATTTTTGCATCCATAATTGAGCTCAACAAGCGTGACCAGCCAGTTGACCTGCTCACAGTGACTCAGGAGCTGAAGAGAACCGGCGAGATTGAGGAAGCAGGTGGTGCCGTTTATCTGACTGAGCTGACATCAAGGATTGTATCTGCCGCCAATATTGAATACCATGCAAGGATCGTTCTGCAGAAGTATATCCAGCGTGAGCTGATACGGGCAGCCACGATGATACAGAACCTTGTGTACGAAGATACGCTTGACGTCACCGAGCTGCTTGACAGGAGCGAGGATGAGCTCTTCCGCATTGCCGAGGGTAACATCAAGCATGAGGTGGCACCCATACACGAAGTAATAAAACAGACTCTTGCTGAGATAGAAGAACTGGGCAAGAAGGAGGATGCGCTGGTTGGTGTTCCCTCGGGGTTCACGAAGCTTGACAGGCTCACCTCCGGGTGGCAGAGGTCAGAGCTGGTGATCATCGCTGCCAGGCCTTCCATGGGAAAGACCGCCTTCGCTCTGACCATGGCCCGAAACATGGCAATAGACCATGGCAGGAAGGTTGCAATCTTCTCACTTGAAATGTCAGCCATACAGCTTGTAAACAGGCTTATTGTCTCCGAGACTGAAATACCGGGAGAAAAGATCAAGAACGGCAAGCTCTCGCCTGAGGAGTGGTCGCTGCTTGAATCACGCATCAAATCGCTCACCGAGGCGTCCATTTTCATTGATGACACTCCGGCCATTTCCGTTTTTGAGCTCAGGGCGAAGTGCCGCAGACTGAAAGCCCAGAACAAGCTTGACGTTGTTGTGGTTGACTACCTGCAGCTTATGACAGGGCCGCCTGACGCCGGCAGCCGTGAGCAGGAGGTGAGCTCCATCTCCAGGTCGCTCAAGAGCATTGCAAAGGAACTGGCTGTGCCGGTACTGGCGCTATCGCAGCTCAACAGGTCAGTTGAAACCCGCGGTGGCAACAAGAAACCGATGCTTTCAGACCTTCGTGAATCAGGCGCCATCGAGCAGGATGCCGATATGGTGGTATTCATCCACCGCCCGGAGAAGATGGGTGTCCTCCAGTTTGAGGACGGGCAGTCGACAAAGGGTCATGCTGACATCATCCTGGCAAAGAACCGTAACGGTCCCACGGATGAGGTTCTTCTTTACTTCAAGGAAGACCGTGCATCCTTCGTTGAGCCGGATGAGTTCGGGGCTGATGTCTCGTTCCCGGATGTGCCTTCCGGAGGGGTCTTCACAATGGGTTCGAAGATGAATAATGATATCTCGTCGGATTACAGCGACTTCTCGCCTGACGACAACGGCCGGAGACCCTTCTGAGTTGCGAGGTGAGATTTGCGAATTGCGAATTGTGAGTTGAAAATTGGGATTTGCGAATTGCGAATTGCGAGGTGCGAATTGGGATTTGCGAATCGAGGAACCTAATCTATTCTCAAGATTACCCTGATTCCGGCAGACTCAAATGATGTGCCGGTGAATCCGGCATAAACGCCTGCCGTGCCGATCAGGAACACCTCGCTCAGCGAATACCCTGTTTCACAGTAATATCCGGCCTCTTGAGTCCATAGCACTGACAGACTGATATTCTCCCTGATAAGCGTATGGCTCAACCCCGGGAGACGTTTGAGCAGCAGGGTGGGGGTTGTGTACCTTATATGTCCCTCGGCAAATGCCTTCCTCGAGGAAACTGAGTAACAGGGCTTCAGGTAAAATGCATCTTCATAACTGTTGAGCAAAACCGGTGATGACTGGGTGTTGAAGAAATGCATGTCCTGAAGCCTGACGTTTTCACTGTTGATGAATCCTCCCGCGCGGATCCTCCAGCGGAACTCATTCAGGGCCCCGAAGCGTGCCGTCCGGCTTACCTCGCCGGAGAGCATTTCATAGCTGCCTGAAAGGGTATCATTGTAGTTGTAGCCATGCTTCCAGGCAATTGTGAAGGTCGGGTAGTCAGATCCGGCACTGATCTTTGCTCCGTCAGAGATACGGTATTTCTGCTGTGGTGTCCATGTCAGCGATGATTCCAGGGAGAGATGCCTGTGACTGACCGGGGGCTCATAGTCATACCCTTCTGCAGCGACAGCATACGGATTGTCAGGGATGTTCTGAGACCATGGCTTTTCCCTCCTGAAGAAGGAGAAGGAAGATGTGTTCCGGAGCACGTCACGCTTTTCATACTTGCCCTGTATTGCCAGTGTAAGCCCGTTTGCGATGTCAATTCGGTGCCCGGCAATGAAATATTGGCTTCCGTAGAGCCTCATTATGTTCTCCCTGAAGAAAAGGGAAGATACCGTATTAACCAGTTGGTTAACGCCGGAGGGGGAGAACTCGTCTGACAGGCTGCCTGCCCTGATGAAGATATTGCCTCCATGCATCGGGTCATAGAGCAGGCTGGCAGTAGCATTCCACATGAGTTTCTCCCTGCTGAAGGCATACCGGGCTGACGGGGCAAATGTCAGGCGGCCTGCCTTGCCTGATCTGACTGACAGGTTCATGCCTGTCCCTGCCACAAAACCGTCAATAGTGTTGAATGAGAAGCTTTTAAGGTCTGCCAGCCCGTCAAACTCCAGGGCGGTACTCTTTGACAGCTGCCATCTTTTCCCTCCTGCCAGGTCCCTGACGAACCTGGATGCAGGGCTCCTTCTCATCCTTAAGGAGTCAGGGCCGGCGACTGAATCCTGTTGCTGACGTGATCTTGCGCCGATTGTTATGCTCAGTGTGGAACTGTCTCTCACTGCCAGTTTCCCTTTTGCGGCCGGGGCTGTAGCGAGGCTGGCGCTCTCTTCCGTGGTTAGCGGGATGGGTCTTACCTCCGCCCAGTAGGCTGAGTCCCTGCCGGTGGCGCCATCCTCAACTATCACAGTGGTCTTGTCTTCTATTTCCAGGGGAGGTTTCTCACGCGTGGTACGGGCATTTTTCTCATTGAGCCGCGCCAGCCGTGACATGTCACGTGCCGTCAGGTCATCTTTTGCCAGGAGGGACTCAATTTCCTTCTCAGCAGAGGTCTTTGGCCGTTCGTTGGTTGATTCCTCAGCCCCGGCCGCATCAGCTGTTACTTCCTCAGCCCCGGCAGCATCAGCAGTTATATATGCAGTGGGGGGCCGGAGCATACTGTTAGCCTCTACTTCATGGTATTTGACTGCACTTGTGTAGGCAGCCCTGGCCTTGATGCCCATAATTGAGATGTCAGCATTGAACTCATGGCTCACAGGCATCCATATTCCTTTCTCCACAGGGGTGTACAGCTGCCTGACCCTGATTCGTCCGGCCATGTTGTCATTGGTTAGGTCAAGTGAGTGTATTGCCCAGAGGTCTTCAACGATGTAGATCACACCGGTGAAGAGCTGCTGGCTCTTGCGGCGCGGTGTGACGCTGATCTTGTCAATTACATAGTTGCCCTGCGACGATGACCCCAAAAATTTAAAAACATAATGAGAAAACGCATTTGGCGCCAGTGGTGATATTGCCATCTCAACCAGAACAGGCTGGTAAAAACTGGCTTCTATGAAGTCCATTGGCGAGGCCTGTCCCTGCGTCAGATCTTCGCTTGAATTGGCCGAAATGACACGGTGTTCGTATTTGTCGGGAGCGGTGAATGTGATCATGTTGACCGACTCGGTGAAGTAGTATTTGCCCACTTTCAGGTCATCGCCGTTTGAGTCGATCTTCATTCTCCTTTTCAGCAATTCCGGAATTTTGTCAACGCTGCCGCCGCCCCTTATGTAGACCTCAGCTTTCCACATCTTTACCTGGTTGAGATGGTAAGGCGCCATGCCTATTGCCTTGCGCATTATGAAGTATGCCGGATCTTTTCCTGATGCTGATACTCTCACGGGCGGTATTTCGAAGAGCTGTTCCGTCAGTGTGATGTCGGATATGATTCCTTCGCCTGTGATGCTGAGGTTTCTTGTCACCGGGATGTATCCGAGGAACTGGTAGTTAACCGTGTAGTTGCCCGAAGGGAGGGAAATCTCGTAAAGGCCCTCGTTGTTGGAGGTGGTTCCCTGGCGCAGTTCAGTGATATAAACCGAGGCGGACGGCATTGGTGACCCGCTGCTGTCGGTTATCCTGCCGCGTAATACCTGGGCCTTGACCGAAATGGAGGGGAATAGAAGGAACGCAACAAAAATGAGAATCCTTGTACCCAAAATAAAGCCATTGTCCGTAATATACTGAAGTGGAGAAGGTGCATCCGGAAATTTTCTCCTGCCGCTGTTAGTAATACACGGAATTGCAGAAGTTGCCTCCGGGAATTTTCTCCTGCCGCGCATCTTTATTCTGATTCTTCGGAATGGTCTTTCAGTGAGGAGCCTGCCACCACAATTACAAACTCACCCCTGGGAGCGGTGGTGCTGAAGTGTTCAGCCAGCGAAGCAAGGGTTCCGCGAAGGGTCTCCTCGAATTTCTTTGTTATTTCCCTTGATACTGAAGCTTTCCGGTCATCTCCCATCGCAGCGGCAAGCTGCTCAAGGGTTTTTACAACGCGGAACGGCGATTCATAAAAGATCATTGTCCGTTCTTCCCCGGCTAAAGCTGACAGTCTCTTCTGCCTCCCTTTTTTCTGAGGCAGGAATCCCTCGAAGCAGAATCGGTCAGAAGGCAGACCGGAACATACAAGTGCAGGTACGAAAGCGGTGGGGCCGGGAAGGGTTTCGACAGGTATCTCCCTCTCGATGCACCTGCGTACGAGAAGGAAGCCGGGATCTGAAATACCCGGGGTACCGGCGTCGGAAACAAGAGCTGTCACTGTTCCTGACTCAATGCTGTCACACACCGCTTCGAGGCTGCGGTGCTCATTGAACTTGTGGTGTGACCGGAGGGGCACGCTGATGCCGTAATGATCAAGAAGTATCCTCGTGGTCCTGGTGTCTTCGGCAAGGACAAGGCCGGCCGATTTCAGCACCTCCAGGGCGCGGATGGTGATATCACCAAGATTGCCGATGGGGGTGGGCACCAGGATCAGTCTAGACATGCAGGCTGAATTTTCTTCTGACAACATCAACGAACGAGGATTGTGCGGCAGCATCAGACCCCATGACGGTGCTTTCGTCAAGGATTCTCATTGCTTCGCCGAGGGATGCCGCGGCGTTCAGGCGCCTTATTGTGTCACCGTATGCCAGTGCGTCACCGCTGAAGAGCTCGCGGATGAAGTAGAACCTGTCATTTATACCTATTGCAGCGGCTATGTCGGTGATGGGTTTGCTGTGTCCGACAGCTGAGATGACCTCCTCCTTCTTCTCTGTCTGAAGCTTTTCTCCAAGGGTTCCGCCGGCAGTGAAACGGTCAGCCAGTATAGCCTTTGACTGCTCCTGGCTTTTATGGGCAGGAGCGGACTGTGTACCAGCTTCCCTTACAGGCTGTGTATCTTCATTTGCAGCAGCTTCCCGGAACCCGGATCCGATAGTATCATCGCTGACTGTTTCTGCATTAACTTGTTTTATGGATTCCTTTTTCACAGATTCCGGTCTCTCAGGCTCCGGATTAGTAAGCGACTGTTTCTCAGGGTCCTGTTTCATGGATTCTTGTATTATTGGTTCCGGTTTGACCGGTTCCTGTTTCACTGACTCAGGTATGGCAGATTCAACAATTACATGCCGGGCCGGGCCAGGTTTCCCGTCTGCCGGTCTGGCACTGGCAGGTTCATCATTCCTGATTAAAGTATCATCCGCTTTTTTTTCATTTGCCCCGCTGAGTGACGGAAGCAGCCTGACCAGATCGGCGGCGCTTTTTACACGTGACCTGGCAAGTTCCATTTCGGCCTTGTCTGATCCGGATACGCCCAGCTGTTCCAGTAACGTCAACGCCTCTTCCAGGTCCCTTCCAATAATGTTAACAGCTTTCAGGAAATCCATCTCGCTTTGCTTTTTTAATTATTACCGTTTTCTTTATTTTGCAAAAGTAATCAATATTAGTTTTTCGGGCCCGAATTAATCAACCCACTATATTGAACGGGTCAATTACAATCTGAAGTATGGAGTTTCTCGAAAATTCAGTTGATCATGCCGGCAAGCGTGGTTCGGTGGAGGTGATAGCCGGTTCAATGTTCTCCGGCAAGACCGAGGAGCTGATAAGGAGGCTGCGCAGGGCAATGTTTGCCGGCCTGAAGGTTGAGATATTCAAGCCTGCAGTGGATACGAGATACTCCGAAGACAAGGTTGTGTCACATGATGAGAAATCGATCATGTCTACCCCTGTGGAGAATGCATCCTCTATACTTCTCCTTGCCTCCGGTGTGGAGGTGGTGGGGATAGACGAGGCGCAGTTCTTTGACAACAGCCTCATCGAGGTCTGTACCATGCTTGCCGATAACGGCACACGTGTTATTGTGGCAGGCCTTGACATGGATTTCTCAGGCAGGCCGTTCGGGCCCATTCCTGCCCTGATGGCCGTTGCCGAGTATGTAAGCAAGGTGCACGCCATCTGCGTCAGATGCGGCAACCTGGCAAACTACTCTCACCGCAAGATAAAAAGCGATAAGGTGGTTGTGCTTGGTGAGAAGGACATCTATGAGCCGCTGTGCCGCTCGTGTTATATAAAGGCAGTTAACAGGTGATAATCGGAGCCCGTGAACTGGCACGCCTTACAGGCGGATCGCTTACAGGTGATGACACTCTGAGTGTCACCGGCGTCATGATTGACAGCAGGGCGCCGGGGGCGGGTGCCGAGGTGCTTTTCATAGCCCTGCGGGGCCCAAACCACGACGGACATAAATTCACAGACCAGCTTTATGCCAGGGGTGTGAGGCTGTTTCTCGTTGACACCCTTCCTGCCAGCCACGGGGAAATGACCGGTGCCGCTTTTGTAAGGGTGACAGATACGCTGGAGGCTCTCCAGTGCCTTGCAAGGTGGCGCCGCGAGAGCTTCAGAGGCAAAGTGATAGCCGTGACCGGAAGCACCGGCAAGACAATTGTCAAGGAATGGCTGGCGGGTGTCATGAGCACCGTTAAAAACGTAATACGCAGTCCCAAAAGCTATAACTCACAGGTGGGCGTGGCCCTCTCCCTGATGAACATTGATGACCGCTATGAGGTTGCCGTCATCGAAGCCGGCATTTCCAAACCCGGCGAAATGGAGAGGCTGGCCCGGATGATAAGGCCTGACACTGTTATTGTTACAAATATAGGTGACGCCCACGGCGAAAACTTCACCGGCAGGGAGGCCATTGCAGCTGAGAAACTCCGGCTTGCGGCAGGGGCAGGACTGGTAATCTGCAGCGCCGATGACGAAATCATCAGGAAGGAACTGGCATCGGGCTATCCTGATACCCCTCTGTTTACCTGGTCATTTTCACATACGGATGCCTGTATTTCAGTTAAGGTTGCTGAAAATGGTGAAGGCAGCCAGGTGCTTCGGTGTACCATCGCAGACGAATCATTTGAAGCAGTGATTCCATTCGCGGACCATGCCTCGGTGGAAAACGCCGTCTCAGTCATTGCCTGCTGTCTCACTGAGAAAATCCCTGAGGAGGTAATTGCAAAGGGTATTTCTGAACTGCCGGTTGTGGCAATGCGGATGGAGACGAAGCGGGGTATAAACGGTTGCACGCTGATTGAAGACTACTATAACTCTGATCCTGCATCACTTGGGATGGCGCTCGATTTCCTCCGAACCCATGCAAGGGGACAAACAACCCTGATCATGTCCGATTTCAGGCAGATAGGCGGAGACGAAAAGAGACTTTATAAAGGTGTTGCATCGGCTGTAAGGAATGCGGGAATTGACCGTTTTATCGGGATAGGCGAGGCACTTTCACGCAATGGGGCGGAATTCCCGGCAGGATCACTATTCTATGGAACTACTTCTGAATGTGCTGACGCCATTCGCTCCCTGCAGTTCAGGGACGAAACGATCCTTATAAAAGGCGCCAGGGTGTTTGGTCTTGAGCGCATCAGCGGTCTCCTGGTGAAGCAGCTTCACAAGACACGCCTGGAGATAAACATGAATGCCGTGGTCCATAACCTGAATGAGTTCCGGCATCTGCTGAAGCCGGGGACGGGAATGATTGCAATGGTAAAGGCATTCGCCTACGGCTCCGGTTCTGCAGAGATTGCGTCTCTTCTGGAATACAACGGTGTCAGGTATTTCGCGGTTGCATACGCTGATGAAGGCGTTGCCCTCAGGGAGGAGGGTATAACCTCGCCGGTAATGGTCATGAATCCTGATGAAAGTGTGATGGAGCTGATGATTAATAACAACCTGGAGCCTGAGATCTACAGCATTGAGTCATTTGCGGCCTTTGCCTCGGCTGCCAGGAGATACGGTCTGCTCCATTACCCGGTTCATATAAAAATTGATACCGGGATGCACAGGCTCGGATTTGACGTAAATGACCTTGATGAGCTGGCCGGCAGGCTGGCAGGGCAGCAGCATCTGAAGGTGGTATCAATGTTCTCACACCTGGCAGCCAGTGATGATCCGGCGCATGACGATTTCACGCACCGGCAGGCCAGGCTCCTGACAGGTGCCGCCGGTAAGCTTCAGAAAGCTCTCGGTTACACCTTCAGGCTTCACCTGCTTAACTCCTCGGGTATAGCACGCTTTCCTGAATACCAGTTTGACATGGTCAGGCTGGGAATAGGTCTCTACGGTATAGGGCGTTATGAAGGTGTGACCCTCATGAATACCGGAAGGTTCGTGACTTCGGTGTCACAGGTGAGAAAAGTTCCGGCAGGTGACCCGGTAAGCTATGGCTGCCGGGGCGCCTCTGACCATGACAGGCAGATAGCAGTCATACCCGTAGGTTACGCAGACGGGCTGAGCAGGGAGCTGGGTGACGGGAAGGGCATTCTTTTCATAAGGGGACGAAGGGTGCCAATCATCGGAAGCATCTGCATGGATATGTGCATGGCTGATGTCACGGGTATGGATGTAGAGTCCGGTGATGAAGCCGAGGTGTTTGGTGCTAACATTTCAATTGATGAAGTAGCTGCCCTGTGCAATACGATACCCTACGAGATACTTACCTCAATACCTCAGAGGGTCAAAAGGATTTACGTCAATGAATGATCAGCCGAGCTGGCTAATCTTCTCAAGCCTTGACTGATCAACAATACTGATCTTCTTCCCGTCAAGTGCTATTACAGACTCGGATGCAAACATCGAGAGCGTACGGATTGCATTTGAGGTTGTCATGTTTGAGAAACAGGCAAGATCTTCGCGTGAGACGTAAGCCCTGATTGTCCTGCCGTCATTCTCCACCCCGTAGGTGTCACGCAGAACAAGTAGTGACTCGGCCAGCCGTCCACGTATATGCTTCTGGGTCAGTGATATGGTTCTTCTGTTTGAGAAGGAGAGTTCCACCGCCATCATCCTCATGAGCTTCATTGAGAGATCCGGGTTGCGTTTTATGAGCTTCATGAACGGATCCCTGTCAAAGCGGCATATGCCTGAATCTTCTATAGCCACTGCCGACGCAGAGTAGGTGTTCCCGGTTATGAAAGCCGCAAACCCCAGCAGACCCTGCGGCCTGACCATCCTGATTATCTGCTCGCGTCCGCCTATTCCCTCCTTGTATACCTTGACCTTGCCGCTCGCAAGACAGTATAAACCTGCCGGCCTGGATCCCTCGTGAAAAATCATTTCCCCCTTTTTCAGCGCAGTGCATGAATGGTCCTGTAACAGGAACTCCTTCTCCCTGTCAGGGAGCTCCCTGAAAAGTGAAAACGGACCTTCAATGCATTGTTCAAGATACTGATTTGTATAAAACATTTCCCCTTATGTTTAACAACATGTACAAAGATATTAAAAAAGCATGTAAAAGGGAAAATTAACGTTTTTTAACACACTATTATTCAGGTAGTTGAGAGTCAGAGGATAGTGTCATTGGCGGACAGAGATAATTGGTATCCTTCTGCCGGTGCCGAAGGCTTTTGATGAAACCCGGAGTATTGGCGGGGTCTGTTTTCTCTTGAATTCGCTGGTGCGAACCAGCCTTATGACCTTCTCAACCAGTTCCCTGTCAAATCCGTCAGTAATTATCCGGTCAGCGGGCCATTCAAGGTCGATATGCCTGTAGAGGACGGGGTCAAGCTGGCTGTAAGGTGGCAGAGAGTCAGTATCGAGCTGGTCAGGCTTGAGTTCTGCCGACGGTGGTTTGGATATAATTGCCTGGGGTATTATTTCCGCATGGCTGTTTATTTCCCTGGCAAGACGGTACACTTCGGTCTTGTAAAGGTCACCTATTACAGAGAGGCCTCCTGCCATATCTCCGTAAAGTGTTCCGTAGCCTGTCGCAGCCTCGCTCTTGTTCGAGGTATTGAGAAGCACATACCCGGATTTATTGGCAAAGGCCATAAGAATAACTGCCCGCAGCCTTGACTGTATATTTTCCTCGGTTACGTCAGGCGCCTTTCCGGCGAAGAACGGCCGAAGGGTCTTTTCCAATGCCTGTCGTGCATCCTCGATGCTCACTATATGGTAAGGTACACCGAGATCAGATGCCATCTTCACCGAGTCGGACACTGAATGTTCAGATGAATAGACTGACGGCATCAACAGGGCGAGGGTGTTCTCCGGCCCCAGGGCTTCTGCTGCAAGGGCTGTCACCACTGCAGAGTCAATGCCCCCTGAAAGGCCTATTATGGCTTTTTTCATTCCGCCCTTAGCGAAGAAATCACGTATCCCTGTAACCAGTGCCCGATGTATGAAGCCTGTCATATCATCAGGAAGCGGGGGAGGGTACGAGTGGCTGCTCAAGTCATATCCCGGTGACGATATCTCCACTGTCCTGACCTCTTCGGTGCAGAATCCCAGTTTGTCGATTATGGTTCCGTCCGCATCGATGAGAACGGAGGAGCCGTCAAAGATGAGTTCTGTATACCCTCCGGTCTGGTTGACGGAGATCAGCGGCACCCGGTATTCCCTGGCGTTGCGGATAAATACCTCCTCTCTTACCCTGAGACGGTTGTGTGAGAATGGATTTGCTGCAATGTTTATGATTAGTGAAGGGTGTTCTTTCATTATCTCATCCAGCGGAGCTAGATTATACAGGCGCCACAGGCCCCTGTCGCCGAATGGCTGCTCGTCCCAGATATCTTCACAGATTGTAACCGCAATCTTTTGACCGTTGAGTTCAACCGGCCTGAAGGTGTTTCCTGCCTTGAAATACCTGTCTTCATCAAAGATGTCATAGGTGGGCAGTAATGTTTTGTTCACCACCGCTTTAATCTTTCCCTCGTGGAGGAAGAAAGCCGAATTATGGAGACTTTTCCCGTATTCGCCGGTGTTGGGTGAGGGCCCTCCCACAATGGCGGCTATCCCGTTGCAGTGAGTGGCAATTTCGCGGATTGCGGCCATTGACGAGTCGATGATGTCACTGCGGAGCAGCAGGTCAAGCGGAGGGTAACCTGTAACTGCCAGCTCAGAAAAGACAGCCAGGTCAGCTCCCTGCCGGCGAGACTCTTCAAGGGCATTGAGTATCTTACTCTTGTTATAGGCTATGTCACCTGGGATATAGCTCAGCTGTGCGAGGGCAACCTTCATGGCCAGTCTGTCAGAACTTCAGTCCGAGCCTGATCCTGAACATTCTCAGCCCTGACCTGTCGGGGTGCTGGTTCACATCCTTCAGGTCCTTGGTGACGTCGAAGAAGTCCTGTGCGTAGCTGAGGCCTGCAATCAGTGATGCGTCAATACCGAGTTCATATTCAACTCCTCCTCCGATATGCCAGCCGGCATTCATTCCGTAAACCTCGTTCTTGGCATTTTCATCAAAGATCTGGAGGGTAGGCAGGTCTACAGTTGATTTAAGCAGCAACCTGACATCAAAGCCCAGGTCAGTGAAATAGGTAAGGTATCCCACCTGGTTTGTCTGAAGCCGTATCCCAATCGGGATATTCATGTACTTCAGGTTATATTTCATCTCATCGCCGGCCGGAATGGTCGGGGGAGTCAGGTTGTTGAATACCATCGTATGGTTTTCTGAGGCGCTCTGCCTTCCTCCGGCAGAGATGAAGCTGATGCCTGAGGAGATGGCGTAGTTCTCGGCAAAGTAATGGAGCACATTGAGCCCTATGTCGAACCCTGCCCTGGCTCCTTCACTGGTATACTCCGACTCATCTGACCCTATCCATGAGATCACGGGGTCAGCGTGAACCACGAATACAAGTTCCTGCGCGACGGCCCGTGCGGGCAGCGCTGCCATCAGTACAAGAATCAATGTCCTTGTCACCGTCCGGTTGATTACTCTTTTCATCTTCTCAGTCTTAGCCGGGCTAAAATTATAAATAAATGTCCTTATTTTGTACTGCCAATAATACAATACAGACTGCATGACTCATACTTCCAGAATAATCACTGCCGCGGCCCTGATATTGATAACCGTATTCTCAGCATCATGCCGCCGTGATCCCTACAGGGTTAACGTGTCAGGGATTGAGCTTGATCTCCGGATAAGGGACCTGGGGAGTGAGATTTTCAACACTCCGCCGAACGAGATGGCAGCAAGGGCTGATTCGCTGAAGAATGAATACGGGAGGGCGCTTGATACCTATAGCAAAGTCATCGGGCTTGGTGATCCGTCAGACGAGCGGTGGAATTCAGCTTTCGTTCTCTTTGCCACCGACCTCCGCAACCTCGATCTGTGGGATACAGTGAAGAAGGTATGGCCTGACACGGACCGGCTGAAGAAGGAGCTTGAGAGCGCATTCAGGCATTACAAATACTACTTCCCTGACAAGGTTGTGCCCCAGGTTATTACATGTATCTCGGTCTTTAACAACAGTATCATCGTTGACGACTCTCTCCTGATGGTAAGCCTTGACCGGTATCTGGGAGCCAACTCAGCCTACTATCCGTCGATAGGCATTTATAATTACCAGGCCCGGAAGATGACGCCTGACTACACTGCCTCCGACTGCATGTATGCATGGGCTGCAACGGAATGGGATTACAACTCTGCCGGGTACGGGACGAAGACCCTTCTGAACTCAATGCTTCATGAGGCCAAGTTGGTGTATTTCACCAGGCGTATGATGCCTGCGCTTGCTGACACTGTTCTTTTCGGGTTTACAGGAAAGCAGATGGAGTTCTGTAAGGAGGGTGAGGGGATGATCTGGGAGTATCTGGTGAGCAAGGACCTGTTGTTTTCAACGGATGGTTTTATGATACGCAAGTTCACCGGCGAGGCTCCGTTCACCAGTTATTTTACTGAAGAATCGCCCGGCAGGGCAGTGGTATGGACCGGTTTCAGGATCATTGAGAGGTACATGAACAACAATCCGGATGTGACCATGGAAGAGCTCATGTCAATGACCGATTGCCAGGCGCTACTGGCAGGGGCAAAATACAATCCGAAATAGGAAAGAAAACAGTTTCCATGTACAACAACCTTCATTCTTGGCTACGCAGAGGACCCAAAAATCACCCTAAAGTCCAGAACTTTTTACGATGAATAAAACGATTGTAGCAAGTGAAAATATTAAGATGCAGTTATTTCCTATCCAAATACTCTTTTTGCTTTCATTAATATATGATTCATAAACTTATTCCATAAAAAAGCCCGGCTCTTCAAGTCCGGGCTTTTTGATTATAAACCTACTTTTAGAATAATTTCAATACCCAAAGAGGTTGCATATATGTAAGTTCTTCAACGATTCCCATACTCCGCAACCATCTTAATATAATTGCAGTAAGTATCATAAGTAACAATGTAACAACAGTATAATACATCAGCAGTTTTCCATTTTTTTGTGGGTGTTTTTTTAGAATTAATTTGTAATTATTTCTGAAGTAAAAAATAAAGTAGTTAACAATTAGAGAAATTATCCCATAGTTTAATACGCCATGAAACTGCCCACTTAATAATGATTTTTTTCTTATTATATCGACTGCAACAATATTCATCATATCGCAAATTCCGAGTGCATTTAGCCACATATTTATAGTAAAAAGATTCAAACTACTAAGAATCGAAACAATAATATATGCTGTTATCCTATATGAATTAGGATCACTACTCTTTGCACCCACAAGGCCTGATGATATTATTGAGTAATAGATGTTTTTCATAATTTAAATATTTAGTCCATTAATCGCCATTTATTTCACAATAAATATCATAGCCTGTAGTTGCTGTGCCATATATGGCAGAAACAGCACCAACTGCAATACAAGCACCTGCAACCCATCCTACAGGGTTAGAAACAAGTAAAGCAACACCGCAAATGGTTCCTAAAGTACCTAGACCCATATCTAAACCATTCCTTAGCGTTAGTCCATTTTCAGAATAACTAGTTGCACCATTATATGCCATAAATCCATTTGAAGCAATACTTCCGAGTTTAAGAAGACGGGAACCTCTAATCGCCCTTTGAGCTTGTTGGCTTGTCCTTAACTGACCATTTGGTTTTCTAATAGAGGCAATCTTCCCATTTGTCTGCCTATATTTGTTATGCTTATATAAAGTATTTGCATTATCTGCTATTTGTAGCAATACTCCAGTACCACTGACAGAACTACTGTTAAAAGCATTACCCCCTTGTCCTGAGGGTATATCCCAAACCCATTTTTCTGCCACCGTTATCTCACTAATATTGTTGGGATTGTTAAGGTTATCTTTATTATTTCCACTTATATATCCAACATTTGAAGATGATACCGTCTCCCAATGTCCGAATCTTTTATCTCCTCTTTTATAAGGTACAGCCTTCCCTGTATAATTGTAATAATCAATCCCATCAGAAGTTGAATATCCATAGAAGCTTACATGTGAAGCATATAAATATTCCGCCAGCCAATTCTCATTGTAACCACTATCTCCTAAGTCAGGGAATCTAATATCTGTCATGTAGTGGCTATATGCAGATAAATCAACTGCATAGTCATCAGCACACATCCTCATCCCTGAAGGATCAGTATACTTCAGGGGATTATTCCAGCAATAGCTGTACCCGTTATAACTCTGAGAGTAATCCGGAGACTGTACTATCGGGTCCACCCCCAGAAACCTCCCCACAACCGGATCATACATCCTGCCGTTCATGTTTATCAGCCCGAACCGGTCAAGATGCTCATGACTGGTAAAACCCCGGTCTGTTATTAACGGTGCCGGGATATTATTGTAACTCCAGTCTGTGGGGTTCCTGCGCCTTCCCCATGCATCGTACGATGATCTTGAAGCATACGTCTTGTCCGTGTTGATAACTCCTGTGACTGAACCAAGGTGATCGGTCTCAACATAATATGTCTGTACAGCGGTGCCCTGCTTAACCAGGATGGCTACCAGACCCGTGGGGCTGATGACATAATGCGTCTCGGTGACGGTGCTCCCTGTTATTGTCTTCTCGTATGACCCGGAGTAATACCTCGTGATGGCCGGACCTCCAGCCGGGGTACAGACGGACTTTATTCTCTGCTTTAGCGGGTTGTAATAAATAGCGTAAGATGAGTTGTCTTCTGCTATCCGGGTTGCAAGGTTATTGCCGTTATATGTTATAACCTGATCCGCCAGGCTGATTGTGCCATTGTTGCCCGTGATGGAAGTGACGGCGTTTTGCTTTGAAGGATCATAGGTGTAAGAACCGGCATCTGTCTTTGTGTTGATATTTCCATCGGGGGAATAGGTTACCGTCATTAATCCTGCCCCGGTGACCTGTGACCCGGTCAGCCTGTCAAGATTATCATACGAGAAGGATTCTGTCAGACCGGTGGCTGAGCCTGAAGGCCTGTAGTCTCTCGAGAGAAGATTGCCCGAGGCATTGTCATATTCATATGTCTGCTTCATCTGCCCCGTGGTTTTTGTCTTTAACCTGCCATACCCATC